>CAYXHK010000151.1:0-5729 GCA_964464665.1 uncultured Syntrophomonadaceae bacterium | reverse complement strand
AGTGTGAATTATCAGGAAGCGATGGCTTATATTCAGGAGTTAACCAAATTTGGCGTTAATCTGGGCCTTTCCAGAATGGAAAGGCTCTTAGCTGGTTTAGGGAATCCCCATTTAAGCTTAACCGGGATTCATGTAGGGGGAACCAACGGGAAGGGCTCGGTTTGCGCGATGCTGAGCAGCATCTTAAGCTCCGCGGGATACCGGGTTGGTCTTTTTACTTCGCCGCATTTGGAAAGTTACACCGAGCGGTTTCAAATCAATGGCCAAAGCATTGCTGAAGCTGAATTAGCCAGAATGGTCGATTTGCTCAAGCCCCAGCTTGAGCAAATGGTTTCCGAGGGATTTGAGCACCCTACCGAATTTGAGCTCAGCACCGCCCTGGCGTTTCAATACTTCACAGAAGCCGGGGTAGACCTGGTAGTGCTCGAGGTGGGCTTAGGCGGCAATTTTGATGCCACCAACCTGTTTTTACCAATACTTACGATCATTACGAACGTTTCCCTGGACCACGAAGCAGTGCTCGGTAATACTCTGGAGGAAATTGCCCAAACTAAGGCGGGAATTATAAAACGGGGAATACCTTTAATAACCGCGGCTGAGGGAGAAGCTTTAGCTGTTATCCAAAGAGAAGCCAACTTACGGGATACGGAGGTGGTCCGCGTTCTGTCATCGCCCCCGGCCCGAAATAGTCAAACCGTCTTGTATCGAACCGTGTGGCTGCTGGAGCAGCAGCTTGATTTAGCGGGAATTGAGACGAATGATGGCCCTTGCGGCCGGCAAATAATCAGTCTTCAAGGGTTACATCAGGAGTATTTGGGGTTAACGGTTCCGCTCCTGGGCGAACATCAAGGTTTAAATGCCGCGGTAGCCGCAGCGGCGGTTGAAGTTTTTAAGGAGCAGGGATTCACGATTACTGAGGAGCAGCTTCGCCAAGGGCTGGCAGCGGTTAACTGGCCGGGCCGTCTGGAGATTGTTTGCCGGGAGCCTTTGATTCTCGTGGACGGAGCTCATAACCCGGCGGGTGCCCGGCGTTTAGCGGAATTTCTGGGAAGGAATTTTTTGGATTATCGAATAATCTTAATCCTGGGTATCCTAGAAGACAAGGACCGGGAAAAAATCGTCCGGGAAATCGCTCCGCTGGCGGATGCGGTTATGGTTACTGCTCCGCCCAGTACCCGGGCTGGTGATTGGGTCGCAGCCGCCCGTTATGCCGAACGTTATACCGACCGGGTTTTTCTGCAGGAAAGCGTACTGGAAGCTATATTGGCCGGGATCGAGCTTATGCGGGAAGCGGCGCGCAGTGGTAAAAAAACCTTATTATGTGTGACTGGTTCTCTTTATTTGGTAGCGGAGGCCAGAAGGCTTTTGCGATTTCAAGCCGGCGCTGAAGGTTAATTAAAGATAATAGTAAATTTGACAAATAGAGAGATACTTCCAGTTCTTTCGCTTGAAAAACCACAAACCGGTGACAACTCTCCTATGAAATATGTTATAATTACGGTGGTTTGTTATGCGGATTAGATTTCAGCGAGCTGGTCTGCTCGTTAGGTGGAGGAGGAATATCCTTGATATTTAACCTCAAATCGCGGGATGGAAAATTCTACGAACTATTCCGCGAGGGATCTGAAACAGTGTGCAAGGGAGTGTCGATCCTGCGGGAAGCCCTGGAGGAGTTTGAAAGCCTGCCAGCAAGGCTGGAGGAATTAACCGCCATAGAACAGGTGGGAGATGCTCTGACCCGGTCTATCTTAGATAGATTAAACCAAACTTTAGTGACACCTTTTGACCGCGAAGACATCTATATGCTGGCCAGAGAATTAGATCGGATTTTGGACCATGTTCACGGAACCCTGGAAAAAATGGTGCTCTATAAAACTGGGACCCCGACCGAAGAGGCGAAAGATTTGGTGCGGATTCTCGGAAAAGCAACCGAGGAGATTAGAAAGGTCTTTGAACTGCTGGATGATCTAAAAACTAACTACGCGCAAGTCTTGGATCTTTGTGAAGATATTAAATATCAGGAAAACTTGGGGGATCACCGCTACCGTAAAGCGGTTGCGGATCTTTTTGAGTTTGGTACCGACCCGATTGAAGTGATCAAGTGGAAGGAGGTCTATGAGCATTTGGAGACGGCTCTGGACCACTGTGAAGACGTAGCTAATCTCCTTAAGGGAGTGGCGTTAAAATATGTCTAGTGTTATGGTTTGGTTGGTTATCGTAGTTGCCGTAGCCTTGCTATTCGATTATTTAAACGGATTTCACGATACCGCCAACGCCATTGCTACCTCGGTATCGACTAAAGCCTTGAGTCCCCAGCGAGCAGTAATGGTAGCGGCTGTGTTTAATTTTGTAGGGGCTTTAAGCGGCACTGCTGTAGCCGGCACTATTGGCAAAGGGATTGTATTGCCCCAGGATGTTACCCAGGAAGTAGTGGTAGCCGGTTTGCTCGGTGCCATTATCTGGAATATTATCACCTGGCTTTCCGGGATCCCGAGCAGTTCTTCCCATGCTTTAATCGGCGGACTCATCGGTTCGGCCATTGCTGGATTCGGTACTGAAGCAATTATATGGCAGGGATTGCAGAAAATAGTTGTAGTTTTATTGATTTCTCCGGTTATGGGTTTTATTGTTGGTTATATTGTCATGTCCATCCTTTTTCTTATCTTTGGCCGCAGTTCGCCAGTCAGGACTAATGAGGTTTTCCGGCGGTTGCAAGTATTCTCCGCTTGTTTAATGTCGTTTTCACATGGTTCTAATGATGCCCAAAAATCAATGGGGATTATTACGATGAGTTTAGTGAGCGCAGGCATCTTGACCGAATTCCACGTCCCATTATGGGTGGTCATAAGCTGTGCTACGGCGATGGCTGCCGGGACTGCCATGGGAGGCTGGAGAATCATCAAGACCATGAGCGGTAAGATTTTTAAACTGGAACCAATCAATGGGTTTGCCTCGGATCTTAATTCTTCGCTGGTTATTTTAGTGGCTACACATTTGGGTATGCCAGTCAGTACTACCCACGTGGTTTCCTCATCAATTATGGGAGTGGGTACAGCCAAACGGGTAAAGGCAGTGCGTTGGGCAACCGCGCGTTCCATCGTTACCGCTTGGGTTTTAACCATCCCCATTACTGCGGTAGTTTCGGCGTTCCTGTACAAAATTATCGGGTTATTTGCTTAACAAAACTGGCAGTGCTTACCTACCTGGACATATTAAACCTTGATTATTAAAGCCTACTTTTAGGTCTTTTTAAATATCTGATTGCAGGGGAGGAATTTGGTGAAGAACCTTAAAATACCGGAAGCGACCATTATTCGTTTATCCGTCTACTCACGGTTTTTAGCCCAAATCAGACGCCAAAATGCCGGTACCATCTCCTCCGGGGAGATCGCCCGGGGCGTGGGGGTCAGTTCGGCTCAAGTCCGGAAAGACCTGGCTTATTTTGGCGAATTTGGCACGCGCGGGGTCGGTTATAATGTAAACGAGTTATATGGGTATTTAATGAAAATTCTCGGTTTAACCACCCAGTGGCCGGCAGTTATTGTGGGCGCCGGTAAACTAGGTTCTGCTTTAGCCATGTATGGAGGATTTACGGAGCGTGGCTTTATCATTGTGGGTATTTTTGACAGTGACCCTAAAAAAATTGGTCAGAAAGTTGATCCCCACGAAATCCTGCCGGTCAGCCGGCTGGAGGAAGTGGTAAGCAAAAGCGGAGCGGTGATTGGAATAATTGCGGTACCAGCCGAAGTCGCCCAGGATGTAGCTGATACCATGGTTAAGACCGGCTTAAAGGCTATTTTAAATTTTTCCCCACGGGTACTCATGGTTCCGGATGACGTAGTGATCCGCAATGTTGATTTATCGGTTAATCTGGAAATCTTAAGTTTTCACCTCGGTGCCCAAAAATCATGATCTCACCGGGTACCAATCGACGTCTTCTAAAAGGGGAGGCGTTGTTTGTATTTGCATACCGGATCCTTTAGGGGAGTCAGGGAGGTATTTTATTGAAGGGGCACACGTTCAGGGGGGCGGGGGTTCTCATCATCCTGCTGGTTATTGGCGGAATAATTGGCAGCTGGTTAGGAATTGTTCTGGAAAAACTTTGGCCGGGCTTAGGGATACTTAACCAGACCCAAGTGGTGGGTTTGCCTCCCACTACTTTGGATTTACAGGTTTTTTCCCTGACGCTTGGGTTCATGCTGCGCTTAAACCTGCTTACCGTAGCCGGGTTTTTGTTAGCCTATTTAGTATATCGCAAATTGTAATGACCTAACTTTTTCTACGCATTGAAATCCTGAACCGAATTATACTAGAACCAGGACTGGGCCTTTAGGCAGCTACTTTAAGCAATCGAGGTAAACAACATGCAGATTGTCCTGGCTTCAGCCTCCCCGCGCCGGGCAGAGCTTTTGCATAAAATCGGCCTTGATTTCAGGGTGCAGGCGGCGGATATCGAGGAGAATTTTGATCCATCGCAAAACTTGGAATCCCAGTTGGCAAATCTGGCCTTACGCAAAGCCCGGGCCGTAGCCGACACGTTAGATGCCGGGTTAGTAATCGGCGCGGATACGGTAGTCGTAATCGACGGAGAAGTGCTGGGCAAACCGGCTTCTTCGAAAGAGGCGGAACTCATGTTGTCGCGGCTCAGCAATCGAACGCATCAGGTATTGACCAGTCTGGCCGTGATTGATGTTAAAACAGGAAAGGCTATAAGCGGGGTGGAGAGCACCCTGGTTCAATTTCGGCCGCTTTCACCGGCCGAAATTACGGCTTACGTTGAAACCGGCGAACCTTTGGACAAGGCCGGCGCTTATGGAATTCAGGAAAAAGGGGCTACATTGGTTGATAGAATAGAGGGTTGTTACTTCAACGTAGTTGGTTTACCAGTTGCCCGGATGGTCGAGATGTTAAAAGAGGCCGGACTTAAAGTCCACCAGGTTTGGCACCAGCCGTTTTAAATTCGGAGGAATCCGAAATGTTAAAAGATACCGAGTACCATTACACCATTAAAGATATGCCGGCCGACAGCCGGCCGAGAGAGCGGATAACCGCTTTGGGTGCGGCTTCGTTATCCAGTACGGAGCTTTTAGCCATTCTCCTGCGCACCGGTACGCCCGAATATACCGTCTTGGAACTGGCGGCAAAGCTCTTGTCTCATCCAGATGGTTTGCGTTATTTGGCGGAAGCGACCCCGGAAAGTCTGGGGCAGCATAAAGGCATTGGGATGGCTAAGGTAGCCCAGATTAAGGCGGCAATTGAATTGGGAAAACGGGTGGTATCGATGAGTCCCGAGGCCCGTCCAGTGGTTAAGTGCCCAGAGGACGCAGCGCACCTGGTTATGGATGGGATGCGTTTTTTAGATCGGGAACACTTTCGGGCGCTCTGTTTAAATACCAAAAACCAGGTTATCAGTATAGAAACCGTGTCGATTGGGAGTCTAAACACCTCAATCGTCCATCCCCGGGAATTATTTAAAACCGCCATCAGTAAAAGCGCGGCCAGTTTAATTTTAGTGCATAACCACCCCAGCGGGGACCCAACTCCCAGCCGGGAAGATATCGAAGTTACCCTCAGATTGATGGAAGTCGGTAAATTGGTGGGAATAGAAGTATTGGACCATGTGGTGATCGGGGATACTCGTTTTGTCAGCCTAAAACAAAAAGCCTTGATCTGAAACAGTATAAGGAGCATCGTGACCGAGGTGTCAGACGCTATTGGTTCGAAGTGGT
>CAYXHK010000150.1:4398-5761 GCA_964464665.1 uncultured Syntrophomonadaceae bacterium | reverse complement strand
GCTTCGCGAGCAAGGTAGCTTAGAGGCGGGAGATTTCTTACCTTACGATGTTAAACCAAGATTAAACATTTCGGTCAAGCGAAAAAGAGTCTCCGCAGGTGAGCGAGGACTCTTGGCTACAATGGTTTTTAGCGATTTGGTATGAGTATGATTGGTTTGTATGTCTATCGTATCTTTAAATTTACAGATAACGGGATAAAAATTAAATATAAGTTTGAAACAGTGATTTGATGAACTTTTTGATTCTTAAAAATCAAATTCACTTAGCCAAATAATCAGATAGTCAGATAGTCAATCCGGTTAGGCGCCCATGCGCTGCGCGGAGGACTTGATCCCCGGAATAATATTTAAGGAAGCCAAGGCTTTGCCAGTGCCTAAAGCGACACAGGATATGGCCTCATCCGAGACGTTTATGGTTAATTTTGTTTCATACGAGAGGAGTGTATCCAACCCGTCCAGCAAAGCGCCTCCGCCGGTCATCACAATGCCATGATCAATTATGTCAGCCGCCAATTCCGGGGGCGTTATTTCCAAAATCTCTTTAACGGCCGCCACCACGGACTCAACCGGCTCCTGGAGGGCGCCAAAACTCTCCTGAGCAGATACGGTTATCACTTTAGGCAGACCGCTAACCAAGTCGCGACCCCGGATTTCAACAGTGTCGTCCCGGCTTCGGCCCCGCGGATAAGCTGTGCCGATCTTAATCTTTAGTTCTTCAGCGGACCGTTCGCCAATCATCAGGTTGTATTCCCGGCGGATATATCGGACAATCGCCTCATCAAAATGGTCGCCCCCGACACGCAGGGATTTGTTGCACACAATCCCGCCCAGCGATAAGACGGCAATATCCGTGGTGCCGCCGCCAATATCAACGACCATATGCCCGGTGGCTTCAGCGATGTTTAAGCCGGCGCCCAACGCGGCAGCCAGCGGTTCTTCAATTAACCAGGCCTTGCGCGCCCCCGCCTGGAGGGTGGCTTCCAGTACGGCCCTTTCTTCCACACTGGTAACCCCGGTAGGGATACAGACCAAAACCCGGGGTTTAAGAAACATACGCTTGCCGCAAGCCTTCTGAATAAAATAGCGGAGCATCCGTTCAGTCATGTCAAAGTCTGCAATAACCCCGTTTTTTAAAGGCCGGATCGCCACGATGTTGCCGGGAGTCTTACCCAGCATCCGTCGTGCTTCCTCCCCTACCGCAATAATCGCCCCGGAGTTTTTGTCAATGGCGACTACCGATGGCTCATGCAATACTACACCCTTGCCTTTTACGTAAACCAAGACGCTGGCCGTGCCTAAATCTATACCAATATCTTCCCCGAAATTGACCATTGATACTTTTCTCCCTCAAGCCTATAGTTGA
>CAYXHK010000150.1:0-4298 GCA_964464665.1 uncultured Syntrophomonadaceae bacterium | reverse complement strand
ATCTGCACCCCCTGGTAATAGTATTTAATTATTTCCGCGTAACTGCGGCCCTCCGCGGCCTGCCCGTTGGCACCATATTGACAAAGACCAACGCCATGTCCGTAACCGCGGGTAGTAAAGGTAATGCTTTCAGTATTGACCTTCCAGGTGATAAAGGTTGAATCCAAGCCCAGCCGGCTGCGGAACTCGGTAGCCGCTATCTTTTGATTACCCACTTGCAACGTCTTAAGCCGGCCCGTAGGACTTTTGACGCTTTCTTGGATGATGGTAAAGGGATTAATTTTGCCGGTTTTACCGGCTGTGGCACTGGCAGTGGTTACGAGGGGAAATTGCAGACACTCCTCCACCTCATCCCAGGACAAGGTAAGCTGCCCCTGGTAACGGGGCGCTTCCCGGTCCCAGGTACAAACGACGCTGCGCAGGTAAGGTATTTCTTTGGCCCAAACGTCTTCGGAATTTTCCGTTTTTCCACCGCAGGTAGAATGATAGACCGGGTCAATCAGGCTGCCGTCATAGGTGATGATTTGATTTTGCGTAGCGGACACGGCCGCCTTGATTTTACGCTGATTAATCGGAAACTTAAGCGTCCCCCACTTTTGCTGCTGTTCTTTTTCACTGATCCAGGCCTGGCAGTGGGTGGAATCGGTACAAAGATCCAGACCCGGGTGTTTAAGATTCGGGATTTGCGCGTGCATTTCGATCCGTTTCAAGGCGTAAGTCCTAGCCACTAACGCTTGGGCTTTAAGCGCTTCTAATTCGAAAGCTATTGGCATTTCCGCGGCAACGACCCCCGCCACATAGGTCTCCAAGGGCAATTCCATTTTTTCGCCGGTACGGTGATCCAGTACTTTAACTATGGTGCCGGTCGTTTCAATCTTTACGGGTTGGATCTCCAGGAGAAGCAGGTTGGTCTGAGCCAGGAGGGAGGGGAGAATTATCAATAAAAACAGGGCCATAATTAAAACAGCCAGCAGCTTAGTGGTGGGACGGCGCAGACGCCGGGGCATCCGGGGCATTAACCGGGGCATGGCATACACTCCTTACCTTAAAATGGTTGCCAAAAAACTTCGCTCGTTCTCGATAAATACGATAATTACGTTAAATTACGTTATAAATATCGTTCGCGAAGGCCTTTCTGGAATTACTCTCTTGGTATGGAACCTATGCCGTTATTTGCCAAATTAGTACTCAATCATTAACAAAGGTGCCCCGATTTGAAAATAAGTACGATTATCCAGAGAATGATACCGGGACGCGATTTGCAGATTCACCGGTTCCCCGGCCAGGATTTCACAACCGAACAAACGGGGGGTATAAGCGGTCAGGCTGATCAATTCACTAGAATTAAGCCCCTGGCTGTTTCCTGCTCCGGCTGTCGCCAGCATCCGTTTAACCAGTTTCAGCTGTTCGTCCTGCGTCAGGTGGCCGCTGCGGCTGAGGGTCAAATTAAGGCTGCTTTTTACCGGGACTGCCTCTATACCATTCGACTTTATACCACTCTGTTTTGTACCATTCGCTTCTATACAATTTGGTTCTATGCCGTTCAGTCCTGGACCATCAAGTTTTGTAACATCCGGCTTTATACTATTCAGCTTTGTAGCATCCGACTCTATACTATCCGGTTCCGTGACATCAGCCTTTATACCATTTGGTTCTGTGCCATCAAGTTTTATACCATTAGTCCCTGGACCATTCGCTTCTATACCATCCCATTCTGTACCACTCCGCCCAATCCTGCCCAAAACAATGGCTTCAGAATCTATGCCATTAGTCATCCTACCGCCTGGCTCCATCCCGTCCGCAAGATCGTCCGCTGCATCCGCTATGGTTATCCCTAAAGCCTGCGTCACCAGCTGCCGCAGCAGCACCGCTCTTTCCACTGAGGTAATCTGACTTACCTCGACTAATAAATAGTCAGACGTGACCTCCGGATAATCATAATTCGGTGAAGCGCCCCCTAAATGTCTAGTGCTGGTTTTTATAAACTCCCCTTGTTTAGTTTCCATTAAATAAGAACCCGCTGAATACTCCGCTGGATTTTGCACCTGAATTCTTTCCATAATGTTTTGCCGGCAGCGGGCCGCCAGGTTTTGTAATCTTTTTTCTGTTTCAATATTTCCAGAAGTCTGTGGCACTTGCCCCCAGGCATAAATAACACCCTGGTCTAAGTCAGCTCCCGAAATCTGCACCATATCTTGGAATACAACCGCTTCCGTGACCGAAACATCCGTGGTCGACGCTCTCGCGGCAGAAACATCCGCTGCCGAATCCCGATTCTTGTCCGAAATATTCTCCCGAGCCATTTTTTGAGCTATATTCAATACTGTATCCCGTATCGTTTCCTGAACATTTTCCCGAGTCATTCCGAAAGCTGTAATCCGTGCTGTATCCCACTCCAACTTTCCAACCGCACCACCCCCGCCGGCCACGTAGATCTTCCCCGCCGCGAAAAGCTTCTCCGCATTGATTGGCTTTTTTAAAGCTTCCGGCGAACTGGCCCAGCCATCAGCGAGGGACAACAGCCCCAGTAGAGCGAGGATCAAAAAACTGATGATAAACCGGTTCCATTGCCCATTTTGATAAATTTTGCTTATTTTTCGGCTTAACGTTTTAAATGCAGCGAGCACGCGTTCCCCCATTCGCCATCCCCCATCCCCGGCCAATCTTTGATTGCTCCCCGTCGCTCCGAAACTAAACGACCTTTCTTCCTATTGTTGCCATAAACGCGGTCTTTAATTATCCAAACCTAATAAAAAAAGCCCTGTTTTCAAGGCTTGTGGTTTAAGTGTCAAAGATCCGGATGAATTGAACTATTCTTCTAATTTAACTAATCTATCAGCCAAGTAATCCCCTTTCGAAGACTTTATTGACGAATGATTTTTAGCATGTTATCATATAATTAATAAAAGGAGTTGCCGCTTTTGGGATGGCGGCTAGTCCTAAATAATCGTTTAGACCGCCTTACTCAAAAGGCGGTCGTTCTATTTCTTATGTGTTAAACACAAAGAAATAACCCCTACAATTAACAGTCCGAAGGTAAGTAACTCCGGCCATGTAACCATAGGCATCACCTCCCCTCTCGGGAAAGGGACCAACCGCC
The DNA here is from genome assembly GCA_964464665.1 of uncultured Syntrophomonadaceae bacterium. Classification (GTDB taxonomy): domain Bacteria; phylum Bacillota; class Ch66; order Ch66; family Ch109; genus CAYXHK01. The sequence continues at coordinate 1,198 of CAYXHK010000150.1, read as the reverse complement.
AAACGGCAACTCCTCGCTTCTATTTTAACATATTTTATGGTAAAACTGACCAAACTATTGTATATATTCGGCATTATATAGCTGCTCAAAAAAAAGAGCCGTTATCACTAACGACTCTCTTCCTGGTTTAGCTGTACAATTGGTCTTGTGCTATTGGTTTTGTGCTGTTAATGCTTCATCATAGATTCCGCTTCATAGGCTTTGATACGGCTTAGAGCACGATCCAAGGCCAGCTTCGCCCGGAGAAGGTTAATTTCTTCCTGGCGTTCTGCTAACCGGGCTTCCGCCCGTTCTTTGGCCGCTTTTGCCCGAGCCACGTCAATCTCCGTGCCTAATTCCGCGGTATCTGCCAGCACAATTACCTTGTTTTCGGTAATCTCCAGCAGTCCCCCACTGATCGCAGTATGCCGCTGCTGCCCGTTAACCGTGAAGCGTAATACACCAATCTTCAGGGCTGCCACCAGAGGAGCGTGGTCTTTTAATATCCCAATCTCCCCTGACCAGGCCGGAACTACTAGAAATTCCGAATCTTCGCCGATTAACCGCCGTTCGGGGGTAATCACTTCTAAACGGAATTCGTTGCCGTCCATGGACTAACCCTCCAATTCTTTAGCTTTGGCTATTGCTTCATCGATCCCGCCAACCATATAGAACGCGGCTTCTGGCAGATCATCGTGCAGACCATCTAATACCTCTTTAAAAGCTCTTACGGTGTCTTTAACCGGAACGTATTTCCCAGGAGAACCGGTGAACTGTTCTGCTACGAAGAACGGTTGAGACAGGAACCGTTGGATCTTCCGGGCCCGGGCTACCGTCAGTTTGTCTTCGTCGGAAAGTTCGTCCATCCCAAGAATCGCAATGATATCCTGAAGTTCTTTTTGTCTTTGCAGAATCTTCTGCACGCCACGCGCCACGTTGTAGTGGTCCGCACCGAGAATCAGCGGGTCAAGAATCCGGGAAGTGGAGTCCAGCGGGTCCACGGCCGGATAAATTCCCAGCTCCGCGATCTGCCGGGATAAAACGGTGGTCGCGTCTAAGTGGGCGAAGGTGGTTGCCGGCGCCGGGTCAGTTAAGTCATCGGCGGGCACGTATACGGCTTGCACGGAGGTGATGGAACCCTTCTTCGTCGAGGTAATCCGCTCCTGCAAGTTACCCATGTCGGTAGCCAGAGTCGGTTGATAACCCACGGCTGAGGGCA
>CAYXHK010000149.1:0-5786 GCA_964464665.1 uncultured Syntrophomonadaceae bacterium | reverse complement strand
AACGAATATGGCCAAGGAGTAATCATGGAAATTACGAAGATTTAAAATTAAGAAGATTAAACCAGACTGCTTACCGAGTTGTTTGCCGAGCAGATTGGCTGCTTACTGAGAGCATTCGGGGGTCGGAAAACGGACACAGGCGGTGGTTCCGTCAGCGCTGCTAAAAAAAACTAACATCGCGTGATGCCGGTCAACTATGCTTTTACAGATGGTAAGCCCGATTCCGACCCCGGTATCCTTGGTCGTTAAAAAGGGAGCGTATAGCTTATCTAAGATATCCGGGTCAATCCCGGGCTCTTGATCTTGAATCGCTAAAACAACCTCACTGCCCTCAATAAACGTCTTAATGGTCACGGCTTTATTGGGGGTTATTGCTTCTAAAGCATTTCGAACTAGGTTTAAAATAAGTTGACGGATTTCATTTTCATCTACGCGTAAAGCGGGTATATTTTCCAACACCGTATTAACGTTTTTGTCCGCCATTATGGCATTGGCTTCCAGGAGGGGCAATAAGGAATTGATTACGGAATTTAAATCCATAAGTTGATAATTTAAACTTTTACCATTAGCTAAAGTTAAAAATTCGGTGATTATGGTATTGGCTCTATCTAATTCGGAGATCATTAATTCAATTTTATTTTTTAACCACTCAAAATTGTATTCTTTTTTTATTTGCATTAACTGCAAGAACCCTCTAACCACGGCTAGAGGGTTTCTGATTTCGTGCGCCAGACTGGCCGCTAATTCCCCGACCAGATATAATCGGTCCAGATGGGAGATTTCATTTTCTAGTTTTCTAAGCTCAGTCACGTCAGTAACAATACTGATTAAACAGGTCTGACCATTGAAGCTGATTTTTCGCGTAGAAATTAATCCCTGTTTTATGATCCCCTTACTGGTTTTAAACGGAGCCTCGTAATTTTTGACTTCTCCATTTTCCCGAATTAGTTGAACAAATTTTTCCCGGATCTCTTTAGTCCAGATGCCTAAGTCTATGGGGGTTCTCCCGAGTACCTCTTCTCGGCTGTAGTCTACCATCTCACAAAAACCTTGGTTAACTTCAAGATAGGTGCCCTCTTCCAGCGTAGTTATTCCGATCCATTGGGGACTGTAGTTATAAGCCAAGCTGAAAAGTTCCTGAGTATGGTGCAGCTTTTCCTGAATAATTTTTCGCTCAGTTATATCACTGATTACGCTATACATGTAAGAGGCTTGGTTGTCTCTGGCCGGGATTAAGCCAGCCGTTAATTCTCCCCAGAAGGTGGAGCCGTCCCCTTTTTTGAATTCAACCTCCCGGTTCGCTATTCTTTTCTCCTTTTTTAGCTCCTCCAGGATTTGTTTTCGTTCGGCCGGGCAGGCATATAAATCAGAGGAATGGAGGTTAGCCGATTCTGCCTGACCTTTAAGCCCAAACAGTTTATAAAAAAAGGGGTTGGCCATGATTAATTGGCCGTTCTCCAAGGTTCGGCTAATACCAATTGGGATATTTTCCAGGAGATTTTTATACCTTTTCTCGGCCCGTCGCTCCTCAGTCACATCCCTTACGAAACAGCCAAGAATCTGATCATGCCCAGTTTTGATCGGAAACTTGACTTCCTGAATCAATCTAATCTGCCCATCCAGGGCGCAGATTTCGGTTTCAAGGATTTTAGGAGTATCGGATTGCGCGTTTAATTCTAAATGCGATTTGATTCGCTCTATAATGTTCTGCTGATTCTCAAGGGCATAATTTCCGGCATAAGCAAGTTTTGGTTGAACCGCAAAGGCCGGCTGACCTAACGCCTGTTCCCGGGATAAACCGGTTATTCGCTCCATGGCTCGATTCCAATCAATAATTTCTCCATCTTCTTTAAGCATTACTATTCCGTCAAAAGACTGCTCAACAATGCTCCGATATTTTTCTTCACTTTTGCGAAAATCTGCTTCCGCCTTAATTCTTAGAATGATATTTCCCATCTGGGCCGCGATGTTTTCCATGATATTTTTAGCAATCGGAGAGATTCTGTGGCGGGTATGGGAGGCAATGTTTATAACACTAATAACTTTTTCCCCGCTGTAAATAGGCAGGATAGAAATTGAACAAAGGTTTTCTTCAAGTTCACCTGCGGAAAGATTTAATTGAGCGCTTAATTCTTTATAGTTTTCAAAATACATATTGCGTACTTTACTGCTCATTATAAATTTAGCTCGCTCTGAATCGGGTCCATAATAGGATACAGTCTGGACAAATTCCCTGGATAGACCAGTCGAACAGAATAATCTTAGCCCGCCATCTTCCTCGGTTAGGTAAATACCGCCGCTGTCCATGCCGGAAGCCTTGATTGTTGCACTTAAACATAATTTTAATGCTTCTTCTAAATTCGAGATGGAACCGAGGGCAAAAGCCAGATCGCGTTCAATCTTTAGCTGCCTATTAATCTCACTATAAGTTAAGCCTATATTTTTATACTTCTTTGTTTTTAAGGCGTGTTTAAACTTATATGAACTTAGCATAGGAAGACACTCCCCGCAAAATAATGAAAGATGTGATAATTATTAAACATTTTATTACATATTCCTTTAAGAGATTTTGTAATTAAATGCGATACTATAAGAAATATTGTCGATTAAGTTTTTTATTAGGAATGTATTTAAATATAGGAATGTAATTGTTAGCTTAGTTTTTTATTAGGAATGTATTTAAATATAGGAATGTAATTGTTAGCTTATGCCTTCTAAATATTAGCCGAGTTTTTTTGCTGGTATTACCTTAATCGCACCCTTGACTTTAAGCTGGTTGGGGTTTATTATACTAACAGTCCAAAAAATCAAAGAATAATAATTGTGCGCCATTAGCTTAGCTGGTAGAGCATCCGACTCTTAATCGGAGGGTCCGCGGTTCGAATCCGCGATGGCGTACCATTAATTATGCAGGCCCCCGAAGATCGGGGGCTTAAATTTATTTCTGAATACTACAATGCGTACTACGATTAGATTAAGCTAACTTGATAGTAATCAGCATATTTATAATTTTTTTATTTGCGTTTTCAGCGACACCAGGTAAATTGCAGTTGTTCTTCCTTAACCGCAGATGAAGAAAAGAAGCCACTTTAATACCGCGATTAATGCCTTTAATTAATATGATTTATTTGCAAAATTTTATTTACGCCGGATAGAATATTGGTTATATTTAGGGTGTGTTTAGGTTACCGCTAATCAGGGTTGGTCGTTAAAAAAACCTGGGGACATTAAGAAAGAGGGAGGTAGTTTAATGCGCAGAGCCCATGAAATTGAATACCAGATCTTTGGAGATGACCTGCAGTTTGTGGAGATTTGCCTGGATCCGGGTGAAACGGTCGTTGCTGAAGCCGGATCCATGATGTACATGGACAGCGCCATCTTTATGGACACGGTATTTGGGGATGGTTCGGATCGGGACAAAGGTAAAGGGTTTATGGATAAGGTTTTGGGAGCCGGGAAACGGGCGCTGACCGGGGAAAGTCTGTTTATGACCACTTTCACCAATCAGGGTGCGGGGAAGAAGGCGGTGGCTTTTGCGGCTCCCTATCCGGGCAAGGTTATTCCTTTGGATTTGACTGACTGCCAAGGCCAACTCATCTGTCAGCGGGATGCCTTCTTGTGCGCTGCCAAGGGCATTAATATTGAGATTGCTTTCCAGAAAAAGATTGGGGCCGGTTTGTTTGGCGGAGAAGGTTTTATTATGCAGCGTCTGGTAGGCGATGGATTGGCGTTTCTGCATGCCGGCGGCACGATCATTAAAAAAGAACTAAGCGCCGGCGAGGTTATTAAACTCGATACCGGCTGCCTAGTGGCCATGACGGCCAGTGTTAACTATGATGTGGAGTTTGTCGGTAATATCAAGAGCGCTATCTTTGGCGGGGAAGGATTATTTTTGGCAACCGTCAAGGGGCCCGGAACCGTCTGGCTGCAGTCCCTGCCCTTTAGCCGGCTGGCCAACCGCATTTATGCGGCCAGCAGTCGGGGCGGTGGCGAGAAAAAGGGAGAGGGCAGTCTCCTAGGCGGTATCGGATTGTCGAATTTGTTGGGCAATGATTAGTCCCCGGGTTTTAACAGATCGCTTCGATTGGTATTGATCCGCGCCCACAGTTGGTATGCGGTTATCATGCGACATACTGTTGGTACGCGCCTGAATACACTAGCGGCGGCTACAGCCAGAATACCAGATGCGGTTGGCATGCGCCAACGGATTAGAGCCATGGTATTTTATCCAGATAATCTCCCCTTAGTATAGGCAGAAGTTTGGATTGCATAGGCTCAGGCACGTCTTGGAACTTCAGATCATCAATTTTTAAGATATCAAGCGGATCCAGCTTAAGGTGCTGGGCTAGTTCCTTGGCGGTCAGGTTTTGGTTTTTACGCAGCTCCTTGACGGTTAGTTGCTGGTTAAATTTAAACCTTCTAAAAAACATGCGGATGCCTCCGTTCTGCACCAAGGCTGGCAACTCGGTTGAAGTTGCCAGCCTAAGTTGTTGTTTAGGGAATCGATTGTTCTTTTAATGGTTTATAAAATTAAATTGGTTTGTAACCATATCTTGTGAACAGTCAGACGGCTCAGAGGGACTTATTTAATAGCAGTATTTCTACATTCGCTAAAAAAATCCTTTGCTGGCACCGAATTAATAGGCTGGCTACTCGAAGAAGGGGATTTCTTTTAGTAGACACTTTAAAAAAGAGCAGATATAATATTAAAGATAAAGAATAGCAGTGTAGGAAAAAGGGAAGTTTTTGCGATTCTAGCTATTGATCTACGCCTTAAAGAAACCAATTATTCAAACAGCGCGGAACTTCAAGGACATGTAGGTCGGATTATACCAAGTTAATTTAATGGAATTTCCAATGCATTTTAAACTTTGAAGTATGGTAGGAGGGAGTCAACCAATATGCCCATCACGGAATTCTTGTCCCGTAACGCCAATCTCTACGGCGATGAAATCAGTCTGATTGAAATTAATCCGGAATTACAGGAAAAAAGAGAAGTTTCCTGGCGGGAGTTCGAACTGATCGAAACCAACCCTGCGTCCCATTACCGACGGGAAATAACCTGGCGGGAGTTCGACGCTAAAGCCAACCGTTTTGCCAACCTGCTGCTCAGCCGAGGCATAACCAAAGGGGACAAAGTCGCCATTCTTCTAATGAATTGCTTGGAATGGCTGCCGATTTATTTTGGGATTTTGAAAACCGGCGCTCTGGCGGTGCCTTTAAACTACCGGTATACTGCGGAAGAAATAAAATACTGTCTCGATTTAGCGGAAGCGGATGCCTTGATCTTTGGGCCTGAATTTATCGATCGTCTGGAATCGATTAATGACCAGCTGCCAAACGTGAAACTGCGTTTCTTTGTAGGGGACGAGTGTCCTTTGTTTGCCGAGAGTTATGACCACTTGGCTGCCGCTTGTTCGGCTGAAGCACCCCTAGTTTGCCTAAAAGATGAAGACGAGGCAGCTCTGTATTTTTCCTCCGGGACGACCGGCTGTCCGAAAGCGATTCTCCATAATCACTGCAGTCTGGTTTCCGCCTGTTACACGGAGCAAAACCATCATCAACAGACGCGGGAAGATAATTTTCTGTGCATCCCGCCGCTCTACCATACCGGCGCCAAGATGCATTGGTTCGGCAGTCTTTTGGCCGGCAGCAAGGGCGTTTTGCTGCGCGGAGTAAAACCGAAATGGATACTGAAAGCAGTTTCTGAAGAACAGATTACGATCGTCTGGCTGCTGGTTCCCTGGGCCCAGGACATCCTGGATGCCATCGAAAGCGGGGAAGTG
>CAYXHK010000148.1:0-5836 GCA_964464665.1 uncultured Syntrophomonadaceae bacterium | reverse complement strand
TTTTTCGGTCTGCAGCTTGCTCAATAAAATGCTTAACCCAAATACCGGTATCGCGTCACTAAGGCCAACAATAAATTCCTTAATAATCGGATTACCAAACAGGGACACACCCTCAAGCATTGCAAACAGCCAAAGAAGTGCTATTGCGGTCCCGTAACGCAACCCTTTCTTCACACCTTCCCCGGGTATCTCACTCTTGATGTTCCAATACACAAACGCAACACCTGAAAAAGCGAATAAGGCCCAAAGAGAAGCGGTGATTTCTGTCCCCAGGATACTCGCCACTAAGCTAAAGTTCGGATTCTCAGGTATAGTGCTGTATGAACTCGTAACAATGTGCAGAACTATATCTAATAACACACAAGCTAATATTATAGCAACAACTTTTATTATTTTACCTTTTTTCGTATGTACCTCACTCCAGTCTAGCATTAAGTTTTCTCATCCCCATCGTTATCTGTATTTTCAATTTCTGTCAGATTCGAGAGCATTTTCTCAAGCAAATGTCTTGTTATCGTAATATTATTTGCCTCTATCTCTTTAAACATTTTTTCTCTAAATATTGCCCCTTTAAAATCTGTTTGCTTCCAAAAATCACCGCTCTGTTCTGTCATTTTCAGCCTGGTGACTCTGGCATCTTTCTTGTCTTTTTCTAATAACAACAGTCCCTTCTCCTGAAGTTTCATAGCCACTTGCTTAATATTTTGATGAGAACTGCCCATCGCATTGGCAGCTTCTTTTAGAGTTGGGGGAGAATTGAATAAGCTATTGATCGTCTCGGACAAAAACCATTGTTTGGTTGTTACATCATATTCTTTGAATTCTCTTTCGAGAAGAGTGTTCATTTTATTTGAAATGATCAGTAAAAGCCCGAAAATCATCGCCTCATCAGGAATTAAATCAGTTTTCTTTGCTTCCACAATTACACCACCACTATTAAATTTGATAATGCAAGGATACCATTGGTAATGCATTACCCGGAAAGGTAATGCATTACCTAAAAAGATAATACATTACCTTTATGCGCTCGTCAATACCTTTTGAGTTCGAGAGCTCAAACAAAAGGCCATTACCTCAATAATATAAATCAAACAAACGGCAGCGCTTTATCATAAACCAGATCAAGATATGCTAAAATAGGCGTAAGAAACTGGCCACCTGAAGGGGTAAAGGATATATATGACAAAAGAAGTAATTTTGCATTTAGATCAGGTCAGTATGACTTACGTCATGGGCGAAGTAACGGTGGAGGCCCTGAAACCGTCTTCTCTAGAGATCTACGCTGGAGAAATCTTGGTGATCCTGGGGCCCAGCGGTTCCGGGAAGAGCACCTTGCTGAATATTATCGGGGGCATGGATCTGCCAACCAGCGGGCAAGTCTTTCTGACCGCTGAGAGCTTAAACGAAAACTTAAGCCAGGCGGACGACGCCCGATTGACCCTCTACCGGCGTAAACAGATCGGCTTTGTCTTTCAGCAGTACAACCTCATCCCCGACCTGACCGCCCGGGAAAACGTGGAACTGGCCGCTCATCTGGTGGAACATCCGCTAAAAGCGGAGGATATTTTGCAGGAGGTAGGTCTCGAGGAGAGAATCGACCACTTCCCTTCGCAAATGAGCGGCGGCGAGCAGCAGCGGGTAGCTATTGCCCGAGCCGCGGTCAAAAGTCCCCCTTTGCTGTTATGTGATGAACCGACCGGCGCCTTGGACTACCAGACCGGGATACTGATTCTGGGACTCTTGGCCAAGATCTGCCGCGACCGGGGCAGCACCGTTATTATTGTTACCCACAACACCGCGATCGGTGCCATGGCCGACCGCGTAGTCCGGATGCGCAGCGGGGAAATCGTGGAGATTGCCGAAAATCCCGAACCGATATCGCCGGAAAGGGTTGAATGGTAATGAATCCTTTGAACCGGAAACTCTGGCGCAATATTTCCAAAAACCGGGGACAGTTCCTGGCGATCATGGCGGTAATCCTGGTCGGGGTCTCGATGTACATCGCCATGAACACCGCCTATTTCAACCTTAACCGATCCACCGAAACCTTTTACGAGGAACATAATTTTGCCGACTACTATTTTCACGTGGTTCGGGCCCCGGAAATAATCGTGCGGCAAATCGAAGCGGTTCCCGGGGTCACCCAGGCGACCGGCCGGATCCAGACCGATGTCGCGCTGCTTAAAGCAGACGACCAGCGGGCCACTGCCCGTCTCGTGGGTTATCCTTTCCCTTTGGAAAGACAGATCAACCGCTTCTTTTTAATGAGCGGCCGGGCCTTTGAAAAAGATCCCCATGGGGGCCAAATCGAGGTCATCCTGGATCCCCAGTTTACCGCAGCGAACCGGCTGGCAGTCAACGATACCGTGACCATTGTCGCGGAAGGCAAACCAGTCCCGCTGACCGTGGTCGGGTCCGCCACCAGCCCGGAATTCGTTTATCCGATGCAGGATGCGGCCAGCCTATTGCCGGAACCGGAGCTGTTTGGCATCTTCATGCTGCCCCAGAACCAACTGCAGCAGATCTTAAACCTGAACGGGCAGATCAACCAGGTGGTAATCAAACTGGCGCCCGGGGCGGATGAGACCCAAATCGCCGAACAGGTCAAAGCTATTCTTAAACCCTACGGCAACCTGGCCGATTACCCCCGCAAACAGCAGCTGAGCAACGCGGCCTTGGAGGCGGAAATAGACGGTCTGCGAACCATGTCCGATTTTCTCCCCCTGGTCTTTCTGCTGATTGCGGCTGCCATCCAATTTATCATGCTGGGCCGCATGATCAAGACGCAGCGGCTCCAAATCGGGGTCATGAAGGCTTTAGGTTACAGCAGCTGGCAGATAATGTGGCACTACACCGGTTACGCCCTGAGCATTGCCGTTTGCGGGGCGCTTATAGGCTCAGTGCTGGGGATCTGGTTTGCCTCAATCATCTCAGAGACATACGGCCAGTATTTTAACCTGCCGACCTTGATCGGCGGAGTCAATTACCAGGCCGTCGTATACGGATTGGTTTTAAGTCTGGGGATCGGCACTGCTGCCGGTCTGACCGCAGCCCGGCGCATCGTCACCATCAAGCCGGCGGAATCGATGCGCCCGGAGCCGCCTCGTCTGGGCGGCCGGACCTGGCTGGAAGGCTGGTCCTGGTTTTGGCGGCGATTATCGTCTGGCTGGAAGATGAGTCTGAGAACGATCAGCCGCAACCGGCTGCGCACTGGCATCACCCTGCTCGGCGTCGTCTTTGCGGTAGGGATGCTGGTCGTATCTTTCTTTGCTGACGATTCCATGGATTATATGCTCAACAAGCATTTTACCCGGGAACGGCGCTACGATCATTTAGTCCGTTTCACGCACCCCATAAAAGCCAACGAATTATTAAACATAACCCGGTTGGAGGGAGTCTATAAAGCCGAACCCGTGTTGGAGATCCCTGTCAAGGTATCCTATCTGGGCCAAAGCGAAGATGATCTGCTGACCGGATTGCCCCTGGACGTGACCCTAAAGAGCATGTTCAACCCCGAGGATCTGGCCCTGAATGTGCCGGAGGAAGGAATCCTGCTTAATGAGCAGACCGCCCGTAAACTCGGAGTCAGACCGGGAGAAGAGGTGGAGATCGAGACCCGGCTCAGTACCGGGCCTACCCGCCGAGCCACTTTAAAGGTGGCGGAAATCAACCGGCCGGCGATGGGCGGAGGATCTTACCTGTCCTTGACCCAGGCTAACCGGATCTTAGCTGAAAGCCAGGTCATTTCCGGGGTAATGCTTAAAGTCGACCCCGGTCAAGCCAGCCGGATCGAAGCGGAATTAAGCCAAATGACCCAAGTGGCTTCTATCCTGAGTGTAGAAAGAGATCTGGCCAATTATAATAAAAACCTGGAAATTATGATCTACTATACTTCCATTATGATCCTCTTTTCGGTCGTTTTGGGTTTTGCCATTGTTTATAACGCCTCGGTGATCAGCTTTGCGGAGCGCCGGCGGGAACTTGCGTCTCTGCGCGTTTTAGGTTTCAGTGTCCGGGAGGTCTCCAGCCTGCTCCTGAAAGAAAACCTGTTGCAGGCCCTGATCGGAGTGGCTTTGGGACTGCCTTTCGGCCGGCTAATCGTCGACGCCTATGTTCAATCCGTGACTACCGATCTGTTTACTTTTCAGGCGGTAGTTTACCCTAAAACTTATGTGCTTTCGGCTCTTGGCGGTATTTTCTTCATCATGCTGGCTTATCTTTTTGCCGTCCGAAGCGTCAAACGCCTAAACCTGGTCGAGGTCCTAAAAAACACCGAATAAAAACAGCAGACACAGCTTTAGGTCGATCCCCTGGATCGGCTGGGGTCCGGAAAAACACCGAACAAATAACAACTCCTGAAATACACCGATAAAACAGCGAGGCAGGGGGTTGCCCAAAAACGGCCGGCTGTTTTGGTCTTGAAACAGATAATAACAGCTATGGCAAAAACAAGGAGGAGGGAAACAATGGCAACGAAACGCAGAAAAATCCTGTACCTGGCCGGAGGAATCCTGATCGCCCTGGCTTTGATCACCCAGTATTTCCTCGGGAATAAACCGGAGGTGGAAACCACAACCGCCCAGTTGGGGGAGATTATTCAAACCATAGAGGACACTGGCTACGTCCAGGCCGCCGAAAGCTTCGATCTGCAAGCGACCCAGAACGCCCGGGTAGCGCAGGTGCCGGTAAAAATCGGCGAATCGGTGAAGCAGGGGCAGCCCCTGGTCGTTTTAGAAAACCTGGATCTTACGTTACAACGGGAAGAAGTCCGCTCGCAGCTTACGCAAGCCAATTCCTCGGCCAATCAAGCCGTTGTTTCCATGGAGCGTACCCGGCTGGAACTTGAAGCAGCCGAGAGAGACTTAGAGCGGGTGCAGCAGTTATACGAGGCCGGTATAGCCACCCCGGTCGAAGTGGAAAAGGCGCAGCTGCAAGTGGATACCTACCGGCAAACCCTGCAGGAACAGACCGCGCAGATTGACACCATTCGGGCGCAAGCTGCCGGGTTGGAGAAGACCCTGCAGCAGCTGGGCAATAAAGCGCAGCAGTTGATCATCAAAAGTCCGATTGACGGCATTGTTTTAAATCTGCCGGTGGAAATAGAACAGGCCGCCTATCCCGGCAGCCTGCTGGTCAGCGTTGGGATTTCGGATCAGCTGGAAGTCAGGGCGGAGTTACTCAGCGACGACATGTCCGCCGTAAAGGTTGGCCAAAAGGTTTTGATCACCGCGCCGCTCTTAGGGGATAAAGCGCTGACTGGTGAAATAAAACAGATCTATCCCCAGGCGGAAGAGAAGCAATCCGCCTTGGGTGTCATCCAGCGGCGAGTGCCGGTAATCATCACTCTCCCGCAGCCGGACCTTTTAAAACCGGGTTATGAAGTAAAGGCAGCGATCGAAACCCTGCGGCAGGATGATGTGCTGCTCCTAAACCGAGAAGCGGTCCGCACTCTGGCGAATAACCAAAAGGAGGTTATGGTCGTAGCGGATGGCCAGGTACAGCACCGGATCATCGAGACCGGCATCAATGACCGGACCCAGATCGTTGTGCAGAGCGGCTTAGTTGCCGGGGAACAAGTGGTCAAAGACGGCAGCTTAGTCTTTAAAGAAGGGGCTAAAGTACAGCTTAAAACAGCGGAATAATCTGCAGAATAAACTGCCGCAGTATCGCCTAAGATGCTAACAAAGAAATGCTAACTAAGCAGGTTAAAAAAGAAGGTTAAAACCCCGGGTTTAGTCCCGGGGTTCCTTTTACCTATCTGCCTATTTATTTAATATTATTAATTTAATATTAACTTAGCAGAAGGAACGGCCTAAGCAGCAGTGAATAATCAGCA
>CAYXHK010000147.1:0-5849 GCA_964464665.1 uncultured Syntrophomonadaceae bacterium | reverse complement strand
ACGGTATCCACTGCCAGGCTGTGCTCGGAACCGGGGATCGGGACTGGAGAACGGCGCCCAGACGCATCCGGCTCGCCCAATTCATAACGCAGGCAGATCAATTCTTTTACCCAACCGTCCGCGTCGCCTTTGATTTCCACCGGATTAGTCAGCAGCAGCAGTTTTACGCCTTCCTCTTTGGCGTGTTCGATCTCTTCATTCCGGGCTGGCATTTCCGCCTCGGAACGCCGATAAACTATATAGACTTCCTCCGCGTCGAGGCGCAGGGCGGTCCGCGCCGAATCCATGGCCACGTTGCCCCCGCCCAATACCGCTACCCGGCGTCCGGTCCAGATCGGGGTATCGTACTCCGGAAACAAGTAGCCTTTCATCAGGTTTACCCGGGTCAAAAACTCATTGGCCGAGTATACCCCGTTTAAGTTTTCCCCTGGGATCCCCATAAAATTGGGCAGCCCGGCTCCGGTGCCGATAAAAATTGCCGCATAGCCGTCGGCAAACAATTGCTCCACGGTCAGAGTCCGGCCGATCACCACATTGGTCTGAATATCAACGCCCAGTTTGCGGATCCCTTCTATTTCCCGCTGCACGATCTCTTTCGGCAGCCTGAATTCGGGGATCCCATACATCAAGACCCCTCCGGCCACGTGCAGAGCCTCAAACAGGGTGACCGCATAGCCCTTTTTCGCTAGATCCGCGGCCGCTGTCAGACCAGCCGGTCCGGAACCGATGACCGCCACCCGCTGACCTTTGCTGGGCGGCGCTTCTGCCGGCTTCTCAGCCTGATTCATCTCATAGTCAGCCACAAACCGTTCCAGCCGGCCGATCGCCACCGATTCCCCTTTTTTGGCGCGGATGCAGTGCTTCTCACACTGGCTTTCCTGCGGGCAGACCCGGCCGCAGATCCCCGGCAGGTTGCTCTTTTCTTTGATCTTCTCCGCTGCCGCCAAATAGTTCTGCTCTTTAGTCAGCTTGATGAACGCCGGGATGTCGATGTCCACCGGACACCCTTCCCGGCAAAACTCTTTCCGACAAGTAAGACAGCGGGCCGCTTCCAGCAGTGCGTCCTCCTCAGTGAAACCTAAGGCCACTTCCTGGAAGTTATTTACCCGCTGCTCAGCGTCCTGGCTGGGCATCAGGCGCTTCTTAGTTGCCCGGACCGCTTCTTTTAATTGTTCGGCTGATGGCAGCTGCATCCACATCCGCCCCCTTTCCGCTGGCCGTCGGGTTCCGCCAGGGCCCGTTTTTCCTCCGCCGCAAACATCCGCGACCGGCGTTTAGCCAAGTCCCAATCCACCAGATGACCGTCAAATTCCGGACCGTCTACGCAGGCAAACTTGGTGTCCGGGCCCACCTGGACCCGGCAGGCGCCGCACATCCCGGTGCCATCCACCATAATCGGATTGAGACTGACGACTGTGGCGATCCCCGGTTCACGCGTTACCTTGCTTACGGCCTCCATCATTACCATAGGCCCGATCGCCACCACCAGATCAATCGGCCCACGGGTACTGATCAGATCCTGCAGCACCTGGGTTACGAAACCCTTCCGGCCATAAGAACCGTCATCCGTGGTGACAATTACCTCGTTGCTGGCTTTCTGCATGGCTTCTTCCATAATGATAAGTTCCCGGCTGCGGGCACCCAGGACTGAGATCACCTCGTTGCCCGCTTGTTTCAGCGCCCGGGCGATCGGATGGATCGGGGCCACCCCAACCCCTCCGCCGATCATCACGACCCGGCCGAACTTTTCAATGTGGGATGGCCGGCCTAAAGGGCCCACCAGATCCAGCAGGCAGTCGTCTTCCTGAAGCTGTCCCATTAATCGGGTGCTTTTCCCGATAACCTGAACGATCAGGGTCAGCGTCCCTTTTTCCGAGTCAAAATCCGCAATGGTCAGGGGTATCCTTTCCCCAAACTCATCGACCCTTATCATGATAAACTGCCCGGCTTGAGCGCTTCTGGCCGCCAGCGGAGCCTCCACCTCAAAAAGGATCAGTTCTGGCGCCAGCTGCTCTTTCCTAACAATGCGATACAAAGAATATGCCCCCCTTTACTTGGATCCGAACGGTCGATCCCGAATCGGGCCCAAAGCTGAACTGCAGATACAACTCGATTATACTCAATGATTACTCAATGACACTCTTCCTATTATAAAGGGTTCCGACGCTTCTTAGAAGTACTGAGCAAAGGGTATATTGTATGCATTCACATTGCCCGCGCGCTCTTTTACCTCTTAGCTTTTTCCCTTTTAGATTTATAACTTGGTTGATATAAGATATAAATATCATTTTTCTCAGTGTAATAGTTTTCTTTAGCGCGCAACCGCTAATCCGTTGAACTAGACCCCAGACTTTTGAGACTTGAGTTTACGGTTGACCGCACTTTAACCACCATTTCTAACTCTACCGCCGCATTTAAGGGCAAAGCGCTTACACCTACGGCGGAACGCGCGTGTTCCCCTATCTGGCCAAAAACCTGCCCCAATAAATTCGAAGCCCCGTTTATTACTTGGGGCTGCTCATAAAACCCGGGGGCACTGCTCACGAAGCCCACCACTTTGACTATTCGTTCAACTTGGTTTAAGTCGCCCACCAGCTGTTTAATTACCGCCAGACAGTTGAGCGCGCACAACTGAGCGGCGGCCTGTCCCTGAGCGGTAGTGAGGTCCTCCCCCAACCGTCCCTGGTATTTTATTTCTCCATCAGCAAATGGCAGCTGCCCGGAGGTAAACAGCAGGCCATCCGCCAAAACCCCGGGCACATAAACGGCTACCGGCTTGGCTGCCTCCGGCAGGTAAAAACCTAACTCCCTTAATTTTTGCTCAACCATCTGCAAACCTCCTTTTATAAATGCACCAGAATCCGCATCTGCTTCCAAATACGGAATCTTGTAAACGTTCCCGAGCGTCATGCAAATCCACCAGGCTCCATTTTCGTTTCGTATATGCGGTTAAGATAAACTTTATCTTTAATCTTACAATCCACCAGGCTCCATTTTCGCTGTCTGCTGATTTCTTTTTCGGTTACTGCAGTAACAACTTACAAATTCACCATAATTCGCTTTCGCTGCTCAAAGGCAGCCACTTGCCGATAACCGACTTTCCAGGCCAATTCCCGCGCCCTAGCAATATCCCGGCCCACATCCCCGGCTACATGGGCATCTGAGCTTAAGGTGACCGGAATCCCTAAGCGAAAACATTCTATGAGCAATATTTCCGAGGGGTAGACTTCGGCCACCGGCTTGTACCAGCCGGCCGTATTTATTTCAACGGTCATATCGGCTTTGCGGATCTCCTGCAAAGCCGGCCCCGCTAATTCCAATACCGGCGTGTCCGGGCGACAACCAAATATCTTAATTAGATCCAAGTGACCGACGATATCAAAGCCTTTACTCCTGACCATCTGACTGACCAAGGCAAAATAAGCCTGGTATAAAGCGTCCGGTTTCCACTCCGCATAGCCTGCCCGGTAGTCAGGATGATCAAAAGGCCACTCCCCGATAAAATGAACTGAGCCCATCAAAAAATCAAACGGGTACGCCTTAGTATAATCCGTCCTTGGCTGCTGTGGATTCGGCAAATAGTCTACTTCTAAGCCAACCCGGATTTTTATCTGCGGATAAAGGGTTTGCAGCCGGGAAAAGTTAGTGAAATCCAGATCCGCCAGATAGCCATCGTGATCGGCAAAACCGATTTCCGCTAAATCAGCGGCAATGCCTTTTTCCACGAATTCCGAGAGTTCAGCTATAGTATGGCGGCTGGTCTGATGTCCGATCCCATGAACATGATAATCAACGAGCACTCTACTCTCTCCTTCCGCTACTCATTTGCATTTTACCAAAAATCCGCGGCGCCGGCGAATTTTCTAAAAACACCGACGAATTTCTAAAACCGTTGAAATACTCCCGAACTTATAATAGAATGAGTTTACTGACAAGGGTTAAGGAGGATTAGCATATGTCTACGGTTATTCCACTGCGGGGAGTCCGCTACGACCAGAACAAAGTGGGGAGTATCGCCCAAGTTGTCACTCCGCCTTACGATATCATCGATGCCGCGGCGCAAGCCCGCTTTTATGCCCGCAACCCCCACAATATCATTCGCCTGGAACTGGGTCAGATCTTTCCTCAGGACGATGAAAAAACGAACCGTTATACCCGGGCCGCCAGTTACTATACCCGCTGGCGGGAAGAACAGGTGCTGCAGCGCGAAGACAGCCCGGCGCTCTACCTTTATGAACAGGATTTTGACCTTAAGGGCGAAAGGAAGACCCGCACCGGTTTTATGTGCGGAGTAAAGCTGGAGCCGTATTCCCTTGGCAATATTTTGCCGCACGAAGAGACCCTTTCAAAGCCGAAAGCGGACCGCCTTCAATTGATGCGCGCCTGTCACGCTAATTTCAGTCCGGTCTTTGGGCTTTACGCTGACGCGGAACAGGTTGTCAACCAGGCTTTGATCGCTGCCAGACAGAACCGGCCGCCGG
This sequence comes from uncultured Syntrophomonadaceae bacterium, assembly GCA_964464665.1. GTDB lineage: Bacteria > Bacillota > Ch66 > Ch66 > Ch109 > CAYXHK01. The sequence continues at coordinate 1,368 of CAYXHK010000147.1, read as the reverse complement.
ATACGGAGTTTACCGATGATGCGGGCGAGACGCACCGTCTATGGGTCATAACCGACCCGAAAGCCCTGAACATCGTGATAGAACAAATGGCGAAAACGCCCATCTTTATCGCGGACGGCCATCACCGTTACGAGACTGCCCTCAGTTTTTCCGAAGAAATGGCGGCCCCTGATTACGACCGTGTATTAATGACCCTGGTAAACCTGTACGACCCAGGGATGCTGATCCTCCCGACGCACCGCCTGGTCAAGAATGTCCGCAACCTGGATATTGATTATTTTAAAGAACAACTGTCCAAGTTCTTTGATTTGTCGCCCTTTCCGCTGCCGTCGGAAAAAGCCGAACTGCCCCAGGCCACCAGCGAATTTTTTAAGCAGATGGAACAGCGCGGGGAATCGCGGCCGGCTTTTGGGATGTATTCCCGGGAAAAGATCCTGTATCTCTTAACTTTAAAACCTGAGTTTTCCCCTCTGGAACTGTTGGATCAAGCCCGCTCCGCAGCGTGGCGGAAGCTGGATGTCGCGATCCTGGACAACCTGATCCTGGATCAAATTCTAGGCATCGGCAGTGAACAAAGAAAGAATCAGGACAACCTGACTTATACCCGGAGTGAGCAGGAAGCGCTGGAGGCGGTGGATGCCGGTCAGGAACAGCTGGCCTTTTTCCTTAATCCCACCCGGGTGGAAGAGGTAACGGAAGTTGCCTCCGCCGGCGATAAAATGCCGCAGAAATCCACTTATTTTTATCCTAAACTAATCACCGGACTGGTGATCAATCCGCTGGGAGAATAGGTTAAACTCCGCTGGGAAATAGAATAAGTTAAACTATCAAGAAAACAAAACATAAAAATAGTAAAACTAATAAAAATATAAAACACGAAAACATGAAAATTAAGCCGCTAGCGGCTGGCATCAAAAATCCCCGAAATTAAGCAGCTGACCCTTATACCCAGGTCAGCTTTATTTTTCGATATATTCGGGTGGTGAAAAATAAGGAACTGAAGGCAGGCAGCCAGCCAGGATTTAAGGACCAGTTGGCTGACCGGTTGGCTTTAGGCTGAATTTTTCCGCAGTCTGGTACATGGCTAATACGTTTTCAGCCGGCCAATCCCCGGACAAAATCCCGGCGCTGCTGCTTAAGATAAATCCTCCGCCAGGCGACCCCACCCGCAAGGTCGCTTCGGTTTGAGCAATCACCTCGGATACGGTACCCAGCGGCAAAAGATAGTTGCAGTCCAGATTTCCCAGCAGACAAAGCTTAGCCCCATATTGGCCCTTGATCTCCCTGAGCTGGTTGCCGGCTGAGGGCTGGATGGAATGCAGACCATCAAAGCCCATTTCAGCTAAATAAGGCAAAAGGAGCCTCATA
>CAYXHK010000146.1:0-5871 GCA_964464665.1 uncultured Syntrophomonadaceae bacterium | reverse complement strand
ATTGAAATTTGTTTTGAAAAAGCGGTAAATAACCAGCAGCATAATTGCGCACATAGCAATGTAGGTAATGTAAAATCCGGCTGGATAAAGCCATTGCGCAACTTGTGAAATGATGGTCAACACCACATTGGCCGGGTAAATCAAAAAAACTGCGGTAAACAAGGCGAAAACAATTTTTATAGGGGCTATTTCGGTGGAAATCCAAAAAATGAAAAAGATTGGAACGTGAACGAACAGTATATAGAGTTTCATGTACTGGTCTATAGGTAAAACCAGGGAAAGTACTGTATTCACCACCAGAACCAGCAGATTTGCAACCCCGAAAAATATACGCCGGGTACCTTGGAGATTTTTGATATGGATATCTAAAAGAAGCATCTGAGCACTAATGCCAAACAGGATGGTCATATCTATTAAAAAGCTTGGAAAAACAGCCATCACTCCACCCCTTTTTCCAGGAACAGATGCTTTATATAGGTCCTCTCGTACCTTCCCGTAAAGCAGACGGGAAATCGGCACGGTTTTTCCGGCATGGTCTTGTATGTAAGCGGCACTTTATTTACTAGCTTGTATGTATCTATAAAAGACGAGATTCTCTCAGGTTCCTGAGAATCATCATCACAAATTGCGATTTTCAAATTTTTTTCACCTTCCGCAACCATTAAAACCAGCTTAAATTTACCATGAATGCTCCTCTCTTGCCAGTAAGATTTTACATTTCAGGGTAAAATATCATACATTTCAGGCAAACGCAAACTCTATGTAATTGTCCCGATTCCACAACCCGATTTCCAAAAATTGCAGCCAAAATTTATAATAAGCCTTGAAAAACGCCCGGTTGCTGTGTCAAAATAGACTTGGATCAATGCTCGTTTGGAATGGCTGTCCGAATCAGTTGGAATACGTAATTTTGGAGGCGCTTATGCAACCGGTTTCTTCAGTGCCCAAGGAAAATAGTCTACATCCCAACACCTTTGGAAGTAAGATTAAAAGAATCGTAACATCCCCCTTTCAGAAACACCCCAAAAAGAAAATAGCTGCTATTATTCTGATATGTATTGCAGCTGTAATCATTCAGCTTATAAGTGGTCAAGAGCAGGGGATTTTAGTAGATACCGGAGAAGTTGCAGAGAGCAGTTTCGAGAAGAATGTCTTTGCCAGCGGTAAACTGGAAGTTAAAGATATTGTAGAATTTTATGCGGACAATGAAACTACCGTCACGGAGATAATGGCTGAAACCGGGCAAAGAGTTAGTGCCGGGCAGAGAGTTTTACGGACGGATGACAGCACCCTGCTTATAGAGGTTTCCCAAAGGCAGCTTGCCTGTGATGAGATTAGAGCCAAAATTGTTACCAGTGAGTCGAATCTAAGATTATACCAAAATGAATGTGACCTGGCTCAAAAGGAATATGAAAGCAATATGATTTTATTTGATAATGGCGCGGTAAGCCAAAGGGAACTGGAAGAAACCGAGAAAAAGCTAAATGAGGTCAGTGAGAAACTGATTGTGGAACGTGATTCAAACCTGCCGTTACTTAAAGCCCAGCTTGTTCAGAATGAATTGGTCTATAATCAGGCCCGGGAGAAACTGGCTAAAGCAACGGTGGTGAGTCCGCTGGAGGGTATTCTTCTAAATCTGCCGGTTAAAAAGGGCGAAGAGGTCGATATTGGAACCCTGCTGGCTCAAATCGGCAATCCAGACAATCTTCAAATTGAAACCGGGATTAATGAGATAGACGCCGCCCAGTTGACGGTTGGAGACAAAGTGCAAATAACCAACAATTCTTTGCTGACCGAGCCCCTTGAGGGCAGGATCGAGTATATTTCCCTTATCGCTGAGGTTGTCTCTACTTCTCAAGGGGAACAGACACAGGTAAAAATCCGTATAGCGGTGGAGCCAGGCAGTAAGACAGAACAATTAAAGCCGGGTTTCACTGTCAACCTCAAAGTAATCCTGAATCAGAAAGATAACGCGATAGTGATTCCGGTTGAGGCCGTTATCGACACTGATGACAAAGAATTGGTTTATGTTGTCGGGGAGGATGGTATTGCCGCGGAAAGGGAAGTGCAGACCGGTCTGAGCAACGAATTGTTCACTGAGGTTATATCAGGCTTGAATGTAGGGGAAAAAGTTATCTTAAGCCCTGACGAGCAAATCAAAGACGGAGTGAAGGTGACTGCCCGTGTTGCAAGCAAATAGCCTGGTGAAGATATACCAGACGGATAAAATAGCCGTAACTGCCCTAAGGGGGGTATCATTCGGCGTTGCCGCCGGAAGCTTTGTTTCAATTATGGGTCCTTCGGGCTCGGGTAAATCAACCCTGATGAATATTTTGGGTTGCCTGGATACACCTACGGAAGGGCAGTATGTGCTGGATGGGGTTGACGTTTCTCAAATGGCGGAAACGGAACTCGCTATAATCAGAAACAAAAAAATTGGCTTTGTATTTCAGACTTATAACCTCCTGCCCAGGGTCACTTGCCTGCGAAATGTGGAGTTGCCGATGATTTATGCCGGCATTAATATAAAGGAACGAAGAATAAGGGCAATGGAAGCCTTGGAGAGGGTACGTCTGACCGACCGGGCCGGCCATCGCCCCAGTGAAATATCCGGAGGGCAAAGGCAGCGGGTAGCTATTGCCCGGGCTTTGGTTAACAACCCGGCCATTATTTTGGCTGATGAACCCACCGGTAATCTTGATACCCGTTCCGGTGAAGAAGTAATGGCAATTTTTCAGGAACTGCATAAGGAAGGGGCTACAATTATCCTGGTAACCCACGAACCGGAAGTTGCCCGTCACTCAGAGCGGATACTAAGCTTTCGGGACGGGAGACTTAAAGAAGACCATAGTGTAGACGAACGGGTCATGGCCAAAGACATCCTGGCCGGACTCCCCCCAGCAGAGGAGGGGTTCGCATGAGTCTAAAGGAATGTATCCTGGTTGCCCTGGAGGGCATACGGGCCAATAAAATGCGGTCATCCTTGACCATGCTGGGTATTATTATCGGGGTTGCTGCTGTTATAACGGTTGTAGCCATCGGCCAGGTTGGCCAGTCAGCCATCTCGACTTCCCTGGAGGGTATTGGCACCAACCTGTTTCAGGTTTACCCTCAAAGCAGCGAGCAAACGCCCATTACCCTGGCCGATATGATCACTCTCCAAGACCTGGAGGTGATAAAAAATGTAGCGCCTGACATACAGTATATCTCCCCGGTCAATGACCGGTCTCTGCCGGCTAAGTATGGAAGGGAGAGCAAAAGGGTTTATGTAACCGGGGTATGGCCTGAATATCAACACATCAGAAATGTCAAAATTGATCATGGCAGATTCCTCTCCGAAGCAGACGAGAAAGCCAGCCGGCGGGTGGTGGTTATTGACAGTAAGCTGGAGAAAGATCTATTTGGCAGAAAGGAAGCTATTCAGAAACAAATCGATATTTTTGGCATGTCCATGACGGTAATCGGGGTAACTGAGCGGGACGACAGTTTCCTGATGGGAGGACCTGATCAGCCGTCAACCGTCTATATTCCATTTTCCACCTTTCGCGGTATAGATGGGTTCGGTTATGTTCCTTATGCGGTATCAAGCGCTGTCAGCAAAGAAAAAACCGAAATCGCTATGAAACAGACCAAGCAGATCCTGGAAAAACGTCACCATACCCAGGATAGATATCGCACCTACAGCCTTCAGCAGGACTTGGAAGAGATTAATACAGTCATGAATATCCTGCAGTTGGTAATTGGTTCGATTGCCGGCATTTCGCTTTTCGTGGGTGGAATCGGGGTAATGAATATCATGTTGGTATCGGTTACTGAGCGGACCAGGGAAATCGGAATCAGAAAAGCGTTAGGCGCTCAGTACAAAGATATTATTACTCAATTCCTGATTGAGGCGGTGGTTATCTGTATTATCGGGGGAAGTATCGGAATGATTATCGGTATGGGTGGTGGCTTGATTGCGGCTGGGCTGGCCAAGGTTCCGCCCCTGATATCGCCATTGACTGTTGTGATTGCCTTCGGGTTCTCAACCGCAATAGGCATTATCTTTGGCCTTTATCCCGCGAGAAAAGCCGCCAAGATGAGCCCGGTGGAGGCATTAAGGTATGAATAAAGGCAAGGAACTTCGCCTCCTTCCTTGGGAAGTGGAAATAATAACCCCCCTATTCTGTTAAAAGTATAGGGGGGTTCTATTGTATGTTGTAATAAATCATATTTTAGCGACATACTCTGCGGCTTCTTTATAAATTTCATAGTATCTGATTCTTTTTGCGGTTGTCCAAAGTGCTTCGAAGCCGAAGAGATATTCCCCTTTATAAAGATATAACAGTTCTTTTGCCAGTCCTTCCGAATCCCGAAGCTTGAATTCTTCATACGTCTTTTCAAAAGGGTCAATATCGTACTCAATTTCGTCCCGGCAGATATAATAGCGGTTTCCCCGGAAGATGACTGAGGAATAGAGGGTGGTATCGGTAGAATCCGCCGCCGGTTTTGATTGTGAAGATATTCCTGGATACCAGGCTCTCCAGTATAAGCTTGGTATTTTTTCGGTTTAGGACATTATCCAGCATTTGGGCATCCAGCACATCAAAACAGGCTGATTTCTTTAGGAAATCTACCAAATCGTCGGACAGGTTGCCGATGCATTCATGAAAAAGATAAGAGTATAAGCCATACGAAGGAATATCGTCTATGGGTATGCCGTTCTCCAGCAATACCTTGAAGAAACCGATGGCAAGAGGCCACCCCTCCGTAGCATGGTAAGTGGAAGGATCGTCAAAACCAAGGATATTGGCGATCTCTTCGCTTGTAAACGCAAGCTCCTTCTGTGTCAGCTCCGTGATCTCGCCCCTTACTTGAAGGGGCAGGAGGTCGTTCCACGGGGCTTCCCGGCTGCCCAGGCAAATCCGGGCATTTTTGGGTGGGTATCTGAAAAGGCAGACTATAAAGTTTGCGATATCGGCTTCTTTAATCGTATGGACATCATCCAGTACCAGCACAAACTCTCGGGGGATGTTTTCTATGCCGCATATCAGCGCGCCCGCAAGCATGGGAATAAAATTATCCCTTTCGGAAAAGGGCAGATATTCCGATACGGAAAAGTCAAACTCAGGAGAAGACTGCCTTACCACTTCACAAAGGGAGTTTACAAAGGTGAAAATATCGTCTTCCCGGTCATAGCATTCCTCATACCATTCTCCAAGAGAGGGGATATGAAGCGGTAATTGTAAGAATTTTGCTGCAAAAGTCGAAACTGATATAGAATTTCGATTAGAATAGAGTTGACAAAATATCATTCTTCATAGCATTCTTCAAAAGAGGGGGTATGAAAATGTACTACTCGACCCATTACAAATCCCCAGTCGGGGAGATACTGCTTGTAAGTGATGAAAAAAACATTATCGGTCTGTGGATTGACGAGCAGAAATATACCGAAAACACAATGCCGAAAGATATCATTGAAAAAGATGACGTTTTGGTGCTTCAGGAAGGGATAGCCTGGCTGGATGATTATTTTGCGGGTAAGAAACCGAAATTGTCCAGGCTGCCCTTGGCTCCGATAGGTGGCGAGTTCAGACAGCAAGTGTGGAAAATTCTTGCCGAAATACCGTATGGTGAACTGACAACCTACGGCCGTGTTGCAAAAGAAGTTGCAAAACGGATGGGGAAGGATAGGATGTCTGCGCAAGCTGTAGGCGGTGCTGTCGGGCACAATCCAATATCTATCATTATACCTTGCCATCGTGTGGTAGGCACCAACGGAAGTCTGACCGGCTATGCAGGCGGACTAGATATGAAGGTAAAGCTACTCGAGCACGAAGGAATAGAAAAATCACAATTCCAATAAAACGAAAACAAAATGTTGAAAAGGAA
>CAYXHK010000145.1:0-5903 GCA_964464665.1 uncultured Syntrophomonadaceae bacterium | reverse complement strand
GCCGACCGGAACGATTCTCTCTTTCGACCCTTTGCCAAAGCAGCGGATGTAGCTGCCATCCAGGTTGACATCAATCACATTTAAGGAAACAATTTCCGAGACCCTCAGTCCCGCCGCATAGATTAACTCCAACATGGCTTTATCCCTTAAACCGGTATGGTTGCCTACCTTGGGTTGACTTAGCAGCAGATCCACCTCCGCGACCGATAAAACCTGAGGCAGCTTCTTGTGCAATTTAGGCATTTCCAAGGCGGTAGTAGGATTTTTTGGGACTTCTCCCTCGGCAAATAAAAAGTGATAAAACGATTTTAAGGCAGCTAAATGCCGGGAAATGGTCGTAGATGCACGGCCCTTTTTCTGCAGGGCATGAATGTAACCCAGAATAACGCCCTGAGTTACCTCCTCCCAGGAGCGAACCTGTACCCCCTGCAAATATTTATAAAACTGCTCTAAATCCTGGTGATAGGAGGATAGAGTATTCGAGGAAAGTCCCCGTTCAATCGCCAGGTAGTGAATAAAATTTTCTACGGTTTTCTGCATCCGGATTCCCCCCAGTTGAGCCTGATCCAGCGATTAATCGCCCAGACCATTTAGCGAACCATTAAGTAAAGCATTTAGCGCACTGCAATCTCTTCAATCTTTTGACGCTTCCACAAAAATTATATTTCCACAAAAGTTATATTTCTACAAATTATGCTTCCACAAAAGCCTGCAAAATCCTGCTTCGCTGTCTGAACCGAAGTTTATTAAATTTTAATAATATTTGTGTTTAACATAACTTGCGATTCATCCCCCATCCTCTACAGGTGGGGGATGAATCGCTCATAAAGCTGGTAAGTGGGGGTAGTTCACTTTACCAGGGGTATAAATACCCTTAATAAAGCGGGACCCACCATCCCTTCTACCAGCGCCGCCAAAACCAAACAAACCGCTACTAAAAGCATTGACAAGGTGTAACTCAATAACCACCCCCATAAACTGCCGGGGGAGGCTGCTCTCCCGCGAATAAGGTAGAGCGAAAAAGCTATCGCCAGTACTCCTCCCAGTAAAAGCGCCGGTACGTACAGCAAATTCTGCGGCAGAACCCCGAGCGCAATTAATACGCCCCCTTGGAGACTATACTGCTTTAATAAAAAGGACACCGTGAAGCCTAAGATAAAACCGCGGATCACAATGATCAGGATCACGATCGGGACCCCGATTACGGTTAAGCCTAAAAACCATAAGGTCGCCGCAGTCCCGACATTTCCCAAAACAGCTGGCCAGATCAGCGCCGAGCGGTCCAGGGGTTGCGAGATCAAGGTTTGGCAGTTTTGCTCCAGAAAAATCTTTAAATCCGCCTGCTGGTCCGTAGCTAATCTATCTTCACTAAATATACCCAGGGCTACGCCGATAATAAAAAAGAGCAATACCAGCATGGTCAGCCAGAAATGCTCCTGCAGAAAGACCTTGAATACGCGCATCGCCCTCTCCTCGCTTACTATTTAGCTTCTATAAAATAGTATGCAAGTCAAAAGCTTTTATTCTTGGGTTTAATATCCAGACAAAACCGGCTCAGCGCAAGACCGGCTCGGCCATTAAGATGCCGATTATCGTCTTCGCATCTTCAATCCGGCCGCTTTGGACCATTTCCCGGGCTTTCGTTAAAGGCACCAGTTCCACCTCAATAAACTCATCTTCTTCCAACTCGGGCTGGGTGGCTTTAAGGTCGGTGGCCCGGAAAAAATACATCACCTCATCACTAAAACCCGGGGTAGTAAAGTACCGGCTGATAAGCTGCCAGTGACCGGCCTGGTAACCGGTTTCTTCTTTAAGTTCCCGCTGCGCACAAACTAACGGGTCTTCTCCCTGTTCTAATTTGCCAGCCGGTATTTCCAACAGTTCTTTTTCCACCGGTTTACGGTACTGGCTGACCAAAACCAATTCCCGCTCTGATGTAATTGCGGCTATGGCTACGGCACCGGGGTGTTTAACCACTTCCCGCTGCCCAATTTTCCCATTGGGCAATTCTACCTGGTCCACCCGCAGCTCCAGGATTTTTCCCGTGTAAACCAGCTGCGAAGCCACCGTTTTTTCTGTCTTTAACAATTGAGTTCCTCCTGGTCATTTTTTGTTAATTCTAATAATTGAAGCGAAGCAAAAGGAAGCAAAAAGAACGTCCCCTTGCTTCACCACCTAAAACATGCCCAAAATACTCCCAGCAGACCTACATAAAATTTACAGGCGGCGCATACCCTAGATTAAGCCGACTCTCGTTCCATAAATTAACAATGTTAGGAGAGATCAAGATGCAAACCCTGATTATGGCCAACCGCATCGTCTGGAAAGGTACCGTCCGCGAGGTAACGGCGGAAATCCGACGTCTGACCACTGCCTATCCGCTGCTTACGGACCTCATTCAGGCTAAACTCCACTAACGAGACGGGTAGCTGACCGTTCCGCTAGCGGTGACTTATTTGTATTGTTCAATTGGTGTTGACTTATTATTTCGTTGCCGTCGATTTATTGCTCCGCAAGCGCTAACGTGCTGACTTATTGTTTTGTTGGCACCGACTTATTGCTCCGCTGCGGTTTGCTTATTGCTCCGCTTTCGGCAGCTGTGTGTTCCGATGATTTAGCCGCTTGGTTTTTCCGCTGGTTCATCCGCTTAGCTGGAGCCACAAACTACCCGGCAGATCTCGACCAGATAGCGGGGCAGCAGTTCCAGATCCTTCAGGAAAATATGTTCATCCTTAGTGTGCACCTGCCGCATGGCAATGCCCAAATTAACCACCTTCAAACCCCGGGCATTCAAAATATTGGCGTCACTGCCGCCGCCGCTCTTATCGAGCATAGGCTTTACGCCTAAACGCCGCGCTGCGGTTTGGACCACCTGTACCACCTGGTCCGCCTCAGACAGCAAAAACTCGGGATAAAGCTCTTCAATCTCGATCTGCACCTTTGCGCCAAACTCTTGGGTGGCTTTTTCCAAACATTCCTGCATATGCTTCGTTTCTTCTTCCAGGCGAACCCGTCTTAAACTGCGGGTTTCCCCTTTTAGATAAACCGTTTCCGGCACGATGTTGCGGGCCTCGCCCCCCTGAATCTGGCCTATATTGGCCGTGGTTTCAGCGTCAATCCGGCCCAGCCGCATCGAATCAATCGCTCGGGCCGCGACTTGGATGGCGCTGACTCCCTCTTCGGGATTCATCCCGGCGTGGGCGGATTTCCCGGTAATCGTGGCTTCAACCATGTTTTGACAAGGGCCTTGGACAATGATCGAGCCAATTTCGCCGTTGCTGTCCAGGATAAAGCCCATCGGAGCGTTGATCCGCTTTACATCCAAAGCCTTTGCTCCCCGCAGACCTTGTTCTTCCCCAACGGTAAACAGGATTTCTACAGTCCCGTGTTCCACTTTTTCTTCCTGCAGTAACTGCATCGCCTCTAAGATGGCTGCAATGCCCGCCTTGTCATCCGCCCCCAGGATGGTATCACCCGCCGAATAAACCGCTCCATCCCTGACCACCGGCATGATTCCCCGACCGGGGACTGTATCCATATGAGCACTAAAAAAAAGAGCAGGGAGATCCGCGTTGCCCGGCAGCCGGGCAATCAGGTTGCCCGTTTCCGTTCCCAGAGTTTGCGCCGCATTATCCTCCACGACCTTAAGCCCTAGGCCGGTCAGCCGGTCGATTAAATAATCCGCAACCTGACGCTCCTCTCCCGAAGGAGAATCGATTTTAACCAGTGTCAGAAATTCATTAAGCAATCGGTCAAAATTAACCAATTCATTTTCCTCCCTTAAGGCGAATTTTTCCAGCGGCCTGCTTAATGCCAGCCAAATCTGCATCCGTTCCGCTTGCTGTAAGCATACGCGAGCCGTGTCCGCTTGCTGCAAACCTAGTCTACTACCATAGTCTGCTAGCCAAGTTCTTCGACTGCTTCCAAATATTCCAGCATCTTTTCCCGAATCTCCGCGGGAATAGGGATAAGTTTGCCATTCCGCAAAAAAGCGGCCGAAGTTTTCGCCGTGGCGATCAGTTCCCCGGTCTGGCGGTTGACAATCTCTTGCTTCCAGCTTAGTTTTACTCTTTTTAGCTGATCATGCCAGCCATAGATGACTAGTTCGTCCCCATTAACCGCCGGTTTTTTAAACTGTACCGCGATATCCGCCAGAAAAATGACGATTCCTTGCTGCAGCAGCTCTTCAATCCGAAAACCCATCTCCTCCAAAAAAGCGGTCCGTGCGTCTTCCAGAAAGTTTAAATAATTGGCGCTGTTTACGTGTCCGTAAGAATCAATATGATAGTTGCGAACTTTTAGGGTATGGCTTGCTTTCTTAACCATTTCTCGTTTTGACCTCCAACATTGAACCAACCGGTATTTAATAAACTTACCATTTATTATAACAATTATTATGGTTTAAACAATTAAGGCAAACCCAGCCAGCTAAAAAGACAAGAAAAATAAATAAGGGCAAACAAAATACCGCAGAACAAACTGCGGTACAATCTAAAACTTATTCGTCGTCTTCTTCTTCCTCACTCCAGGTATCCTCTTCACGGTCTCTTCTTCGCAAGTAGAAAGTGTCTCACCTCGACATATAAAATTCTCATTCCTCTATAAAATTGTATACAACTATTTAAAATAATATGCCTAAGCCCGGCAAAAGTCAAAACTCAAAGTTAACCGTTTTAGCCGTTTCCAGGGGATATTCCAGTGAATTTTAATATTTGGTCAGGATTTGGTTTAGCCACGGCTTCTTTATCCGAATTGCCTGATGCGGGCACAACTCATGACAGCAGAAACAACGAATACACTTATCCAGATTAAAATCCGCCCGCTTATCTGCAACCTTAACGATCTGGGCTGGGCAAACCGTTTCACAGACTTTACAGCCCAGGCATTTTATCCCGCATAAATATCGGTCGGGGCTGCAGATACCAGCTGATCAGAGTTATCCAGACTTGGCCAATAGGTTCCGGTCGTATAGCCTGCTTAGATTTCGGTCATAATAAAGACGCAATACAGACGCAGTTTTTGATTGGATAGGAGGGATTACCCTGGTTAAACCCGATAATCGTGCCGATAATGCGGAGCGGCTGCAGGAACATATTGACCATACGATCGCAAATCTGCGCGAAGCCGAGGATTATCTGGATGAGCATGCCCAGGAACTGACCGCGGATGAGCAGGGAACTATTGCCGCTAAAAATGCCCGGCGTAAAGAAAGTATTAAGAGTTTTATTGCGGAAAAAAGAGACGAATCCCAGCAGTAAAAATTTTGTAGAAGGTGATTAAATGGAAATTAATCAAACAGAAGCTTTTACCCATTGGGATAAATGGAAAGGAACCCTGGCTAAAGCAGTCTCTCTAGCCGAAACAGTCGGGATGTCGGATGAGACGATCAACAAGATAGCCTTAAGAATTGGTACAATGCTTTCGTCTAGGGTTGACCCGGAAAACCGAGAACAAAGGCTGCTGCAAGAACTGTGGCGCGTTGGCGATGACCGCGAACGGGCGGTTTTAGCCAAATTGATCGTAAATGTCCTCCAAGCGGAAGTAAAGCATTAAGATAATAAATCAAAATGAATTTTAAAGGTGCCGCGTCAATTATAATCAATTTATAAATTGCCGGCACCTTTGATTTTTGGTCTTTTTAAAGTTATTATTGCTCAACCACAATCGACCAGGGACCTGCGGCCTCAACCTGAAACTTATAGATCCCCGATTTTACGGAAATGACTTTGTTGCCGCCGCAATTACCGATTTCATTGGCAATAAGCTCGATCTCATGTTGATCTGCGTCCAGCAGACGGACAATATAATTGCTGCTCCCGGTATACTGATACAGAATATGGGTCAAACCAGCCCTTAGTTCCAGGTTTTCGGTATTTCCGTTGCCTATTCCATTAAGCTGCTTA
>CAYXHK010000144.1:0-5932 GCA_964464665.1 uncultured Syntrophomonadaceae bacterium | reverse complement strand
TTTTTTGGGGTTGCGCAATTGGAACTAATTTACATCAACTGCATAACTCCTGTTATAAAGACACCATTGAAAGCTTAACCAAATCAACGGTTGCCGGCAGCGGAAGCACCAAAAATCCGATGCGTCCGATCGTTACGTATGAGATCCACGAAGAGTACGCAAACCCTGACGCGTACAATGTGAACGACCCGCCCGGAGTATTTAAGGATGCCGATAAAAATTCCGGCTATTTAAGAGTATACCGGGATACCGGCGGCGCCAATTCTGCGGTTATGAAGTATATGATGGGCGTTGTAATCAGCCCGGACGGCACGCTGTTATCCGGCAAAAAAGGTTGCGTTGTAACCTCGGTCAGTGACAAGAATCCGACTCTAAAAGTTAGAGACGACATAACCATTAAAGGCTTGCTTCCGGGCATGCAGTACGCGGTTAAAGCACCGGCAGTCACCAATGCCGCTTTAGCGGCCGGACAGACCAGTCCGCAACTGATTACCGTAGGCAGCGGAGTACCGGCAGATCAGACCGTAACTTTCCAATATACTGAGGACACTTATTTCTATGTAAATAATGCCATAAGCAAAACCACGACAAATTACACCTATACTGATTTAATGGCCATGAGTGAACAGGCGCCTGACGCCGGCAGCAATATTCCTCCATACGGATATTCAAGGCCGATGTACTACCGATATAACGGAGTATGGCTGGGCGATCTGGTCAGCGGCCTCAGCGGCAATTATACCATTAAGCTGGTAGCCAAGGATGGGACCAAGACGGATATAACGAACAATATAGCCGATTATTTTGCCGCATACAACAACACCCAATCCAAGACCAGCACCAATATACCAGAAGGTAAACGGGTGACCGTCACCTACAACGATGCCAAAATTATTATTCCCGGCACTGGGGAAAATGTAACCGGATCCGCCACCGATGACTATACCACTGACGGTAAAGATGTGGATGTCCTGATGGCTGCGGCGGAAGGTCTGGAAATTACAGCAACTGACGGTGGTGGCGAGGCAACAACTGCGACAGCCCAAGATGATTCAGTGACCATGGCCAGCGGGAACCAGACTGTTTCTTGTGAAGACAATACCTGGGTATTAACGATTAGCGAAGGGACATTAAGGGATGCCCCAACTGCTGAGGATATTGACTTTACCGGTCTCCCCCAAGGGCTTGCGGTAACAGCTATTAGACAAGGAACCAACAACATCGTTATAACCGTGTCAGGAACAGCGGAAGCACCGTTAAGCAGTTCATTAAATATTGGTGCTAAAGTTCTTAAATCTGCTTTTACAGAAACCGAAGCTACGGATACAAATATTGTAAATCTGAAACTCCTGCAGATATCTGATTGCTTCATAGCTACGGCAGCATTTGGCAGTTACCTTGATTCACATGTTATAGTATTACGGAACTTTAGAGATACGATACTGCTAAAATCCAACCTGGGCAGATGGTTTGTAAGCGAGTACTACCAGCATAGCTCGGCAATAGCTTCAATCATAAGAGCTAATCCAATCCTGAAATGGGTAACCAGAGTACTGCTAACACCGATCATATTTGGCATAGAGTATCCCCTGCAGTTCATAGGCGTTTTTATTGGATTATTGGGGATATGTATACTAATGCGGCGCAAGAGGATTGGCGTAAAAACAATATAACCTTTCTTCCTAGGTAAATTTCCCCCTCCTTGTATGCTTTAAAGCATACAAGGAGGCTTTTGGGGGAAAATGAGCGATTAAACTAAACGCCGCCAAAAATATTTTAGCCGAAGGATTAAAACTGTTATCGGCTTAAAAAATTGAACCGTAGGAACTACGGATATAGCCTGTGGAACTTTTGTAAGACTTCCCGTGGGGAGCGGAAAGCGATGAATCAGGAATCCTGCGACTTTAAGTTGTGGGAGGTTCAAATTGGGAAAGAGAATTAATTCAATCAGGAAAGCTTAAAAATCCTGGGGGAGATAAATTTGATTGTCAAAAAACATATGATTGGGAAAATAGTCGGAATGCTGGGGCTGGTGGCTTTGCTTATCGGCTTGCTTGCGTTTCCAGGAACTGAGCTGCAGGCAGCCGGAACCGGCAATGTGGGGATCAGTCACACCCTGAATTCAGATCCCCGGCATAGCAGTTATTCAGCCGATTCTGATTATGGTAAGGCGGAATACCTGTATGACACGCTTACTATTTCTGGTCCGGGAATGACCCAGGAAGATAAAATTTACTCTGTAAAAGATATTGAAAACTTGTATATGAACAGCCAATTTGGTTGTGACGTTACTTACAGTATAACCGGCAGTGAAGGAAAATATAAATCATATACCCTAAGCGGAGTGCGTCTCTACGAATTGCTGGTGCAGGCAGGCTTGGATGCTGACTTGCCAGACAGTACGAAAGTTGCGATCATGGCCAAGGATGGCTACAACTCCCTGCATACGCTGGGCGCTATTCGCCATACCGAGCAATACCACTACTATAATGAAGCGGGAGAATCTAAGGCAAGCAATCTGCCGGTCCTGGTGGCCTTTGCCTCCAACGGCTATCCCCTGGTGGGGCCGATTGGTTTTCAGGGCTGGTTCGATCCCAGTATTCCTGGATTGATTGAAGAACATGCTAACGGAGGCGGGCCGCTGAAAATTACTTTTGGTCAGGTTGCGCCCGGCAGCAACAATGCCCAGTTTAATAGTAAACTGCTGACCAAGATCATTGTGGGCGATGATGTTAAATATGCTCAGCATAACCGTGCTCCTTACAGTCATTATGCGGAAGACCAGCTGTTGATCCAGCTGATAGATTCGTCTACTTCTGGATTGGTAAGCAGTGAAACATATACGGTCAACGAAATTGAATCAATGGTCAATGCGAAAAAGACTGCCTTGGTGTGCAATTATTACCCGGACCCGGCTGCCAATAATTATGAAGGAATTGATCTGTGGTATCTTTTGGCGGACCAGTTTGGTCTTACAGGGAACGAAGGTGAGTTCAGTTTTGTAGATGCCAGCGGTAATGAATCCGAGCACATTAACCTGGAATATCTGCGTAATCCCAGCAAGGACTATTCTGCTTATTACACCACGAAAGACGGATTACAGATTAGCTGGGTAAAACCAATACTGGCCTATGCGCAGAACGGCGAACCGCTGCAAGAACAGGGTCCCTTGCTGGTGGCACTGCCTCGACACAAAACATACTTGTCACAGGGCCTTACGCAGGCCTGCACCGGAATCAATGTTTACCTCGTACAGGACGGTTGTACCCATACGACTGAACCCTATTCCATATGGAAAAATGACCAGATCACTTTTACCGGTGACGGCTTGAATATTACCCGGGATTTTACAGTTGAAAACCTGGAACAGTTTTTGGAACTGATTCAGGATGACAGCTGCACAGTAGGTACTGAAACGGCAGTTTACCGTGGAATCAATCTTTACAATCTGCTGACCAGTGATAAATTAGGCCTGAAGCTGGAAACGGAGCGGATCGAAGTCTCTGCGCCGGATGGAAGCGCGGCCAGCTTTACGTTGGACGAACTGCAAAGCCCTGAACTCAAAGTAATGCTGGCCTATGGGAAAAACGGTAAACCATTGGTGTCTTCTGCAGAGGATCAAGGCTATGCGGAAATTGCTGCCAACAGCGGCGGGCCGCTATATCTGGTGGTAAATGGCGACGCAGGGCGTTGTCTTTGTCAGGTGGCTCAGGTAGAGGTAATCGCCAAAGCGACCGGGAGCTGGAAACATGACCGGGAAGCCCCGTATGCGTCTTTTTTGGATACAACTTTTCTGCGAATTTGCGGCAGTGCGCTGGGACAGCCGGCCGTATATTCCCTGCGCGAGTTAGAAGCGATGGAGGCCGGGATTGTCAGAGAGTATCTGGCGGCTTCAGAAGTCAGGGGCTATTATGAAGGCCTGAATCTTAAATATTTATTGCAGACAGCCGGAATCGACGATCTGCCGGCCAAAATAACGGTATGCAGCCCTAATGCTGACGGATCCGTATTTGCCAAACAATTATCAGTTGACGATGTGTGGTCCGGGATCAGCAGCACCACGCAGAACGGAGCGATCAAACCAGTAGTTTTGGCCTATGCCAAGGACGGATATCCTTTAGTGAACAGTCGTGAGCCGGAAGATGGCTATGCAGCTGAGGCAGACAACGGTTACGGTCCCCTGCGATTGATCGTGGAGAACGCCAAACCGCTCTGTGTCAAATATGTTGCCGGGGTTGTGGTTGGTGATGGGGACCCGGCAGCCTATACCGTTAATTATTTGGACCAGGCCAGCAAAGAGGCGATAGCTGCAGTTAAAGTCAGTGTGGGAATTGAAGGGGAAACTATTGCGGCAGCCAATGAAAAAATCCAGGTTTCCGGCTATGCGTTCAGCCGGGCGGAGAATGACAGCCTAAGTCTTAGCGCCAGTGACCCGGAAAATAACGTAATTAATCTATACTATGAAAAAGAGGGTAAGCAGACTGGGATTACCAATGTTGGACTGGTGATTTCCGGTACGGGTATTCCTAAGCTGATGTATCTGACGGTGGATGAACTGGAAAGTATTGCTGCCGGTGAGCATGCGGAGATTGAGCGGGAATTTAGAACTTATTCCGTTTTAGCCCGAGGAGGAATTAAAACTATGATCAGCGCCCAGGGCATGGATCTGGGAGCGCTGCTAAAGCAGGCGGAAGTTGGAACCGACAGCTGTATAGTCAAGACAATCAGTTTAGACGGGTATCGGGTGGATTTGAAATACAACAGAACCAGCAACAGTTTTGAAACACAGCGCTACTATTTTGCCGACCTGCTGCCGGGTGATAACGGGGAAAGCGGTCCGATAGATCCTATCCTGGCCCTGTACCGGGCGGAAAGCAATGAAAACGACAGTAACCCCCATCGGCCAACCCCGGATGAACTTACTGAGGTGGAACAATTCCCCTTGCCGACCCTGATGTTAGGCCAGACGAGCCGGGAGGATTTCAATAATCAATATAACAATAAGTACGTGCAGCAGATCGTCATCGGAGATAAATATGCGCCTATATTCAGTATTTCCGGAAATGGACTGGCTAAAAAATTGGCTTATAATCTCCCCGATCTTTTGTTGAAGGGAATCGAAAAGCTTACTCAGCAAGGCGATACCGGTGAGGGGATATCCCTGAGCCGTCTCTTAAATGATATCGAAGGTCTGAATGATAACGACCCGGTTAGTTTTGTCACCGATCCGGCGGGTGGAGTCACGTTTTATTATGCGGCCGGCAAGCTTGAAAATGTAACGGAGCTGCTTATTGGCGGCCAGTCGGAAAAGACCCTTTGTTTGGGAGATTTGAAGGATCCGGACCAGAAGTACTTTCTGGCTTATGATGTAACTGAAAAAACGGGTAATTCCGGCGGATCCGGCGGTGGTGGCGGCGGACTTGGACTGCGGCCTTTTTATAAGACTGACGTGGCGGTGACGGATCAAAATGCGGCGGAATTGTCGGCTTTACTCAATCAGCCGGGTATGAACATGGGGCCATACGCTAAAAAATCTACAGATGGCGCGAGAAAAGAAAAGATTGAGCTAAAGGCGGAAGCTAAGCAAGCGGTTCAGGCAGCGGAAAATGGTTCAGTATTGCTGTTCAACGCTTCCGAAAATGCGACGGATGCTGCCTTGGAAATCGGCAGTGAACTGCTGGCGCTGATTCAGGAAAAAAAGATGTATTTGCAGTTAAATATGGCCCAGGGAGTCTATGTTATTCCGGCGGATGCCCTGGATCTGGCGGAGCTGGCGGAAAAAGCCGGAAGTAATAATTTTCGGCTGCAGATCAGAATGAGTCGGGATCTTGAAGAATCGCAGAAAAATTTGATGTCTTCCTTATCGGATAAATACAGTTTGCATAGTGTTCCCCAGAAAATGGAGATTTTCTGCGTGACCGGGGAAAAACAA
>CAYXHK010000143.1:0-5936 GCA_964464665.1 uncultured Syntrophomonadaceae bacterium | reverse complement strand
CTCATCGCTCCACAAAGATTCGGCAATTGTTTTACGGCCGTTTTTTATAGTTAACCTTTCTAGAAGAATATCCGGTTCCGCCCAGTCGAGACCTGATTAAACGATTAACGGTTTTCCTTCCACTGAAGACCGTTCTGTTTTCTTTACGATAACGTACCGTAAGCCCCTAGCTTTAGCCATGGGTAGGTTCATCTGTTGCCGCCCGGAGCTTTGTGCTATAATAATGCAAACTGGCTTTGCTTGAGACCAGATTGGTTTCACAAGGAGGAGTATTAGGGTGGAAGAAAAAAAAGGAAGAAGATCCCGACGCAGGATTAAAACCAGCCGGCTTATAATCCTTTCCTTGGTCCTACTGGTTTTTGTGGCGGGAGGAATCGGTCTCGGTTATTTGGTGGGTGCTATCAAAAATATGCCGGATTGGGATCCGAATAAACTGCAGGCAGCTGAAACCAGTTATATTTACGACTATAAGGGTCAACTGACCACTAAGTTACACGCCACCGAAGACCGGGAGAATGTCAGTCTCAGCCGCATGCCGGAAGACTTAAAAAATGCATTTATCGCCACGGAAGACAACCGTTTTAACGAACACTACGGTTTCCGGCTGGATTCAATTGCCCGGGCCACACTCGCCAATCTTACCAGCGGCTGGGGTGCGGAAGGGGGCAGTACGATTACCATTCAGCTGGTTAATCATGCCTTCTTTGGCCAAAACAAAGAGAAGAAACTGGAGCGCAAGATCCAGGAATTAATCTTGGCCGTACAAATGGAACGGAAATACACCAAGGATGAAATCCTGGAGATGTATTTAAACCGCATTTACTTTAATGGCGGCGCCTACGGGGTGCAAGCTGCCGCCAAATATTATTACGGCAAGAACGTGGAAGATCTTAATCTGGCCCAAAGCGCGATCCTGGCCGGTCTGGTGAACAGTCCCGCCCGGTATTCGCCGATTAATCACCCTGAGGCCGCCAAAGACCGACAGGCCCTGGTTCTGCAGCGTATGGTCACGAACGGCTATATCACGCAAGAACAGGCGAATGAGGCCAAAGAAGCCCCTTTAGAACTGGTAGAAAAGAAACCGTCCAACAGCAATCAATACCAGTACTTTATTGACTACGTGATCGAAGAAGGCATCACGATTCTCAAGCAATTGGACAGTGTGGATAACCCGGAACAGGCTATGCACCAACAGGGTTTGCGTATTTTCACTACCTTGGATACGAAAATTCAAACCGCTGCTGAAACAGTCTATGCTGATAAAAAGTACTTCCCCCCGGATAAAAACGGTAAACCGGTGCAGTCGGCCATGGTAGTAATGGAGGCTGAAAGCGGAGCCATAAAAGCCTTGGTCGGGGGACGCAACAATGACAGCAAACGCGCTTTTAACCGCGCTACGGATGCCAAACGGCAGCCGGGTTCGGCTTTTAAACCAGTTGCGGTTTATGCCCCGGCTCTGTTAAAAGGCTTCAGCCCAGGCACTGTGCTGGATGATTCCCCGATTACCTATAATAACTGGTCTCCCAGAAACTACGACGGCAAATACCGGGGGCCCATTACCATGCGTACGGCCGTACAATTGTCGGTGAATGTATACGCTGTTAAAATGCTGGAGCTGATCAGCCCGGCTGAAGGACTGCGCTTTGCTGAAAGCATGGGGATCACCACCCTCGTTTCCCAGGGCCCGAAAAATGACCTTAACCTCTCGATGTCCCTGGGCGGTCTGACCTATGGCGTAACCCCCCTGGAACTGACGGCGGCTTACGCCGTGTTTGCCAATCAAGGGGTCTATAATAAGCCTTATGCCATTACCAAGATTACGGATAATGACGGTCAAATAATCTACGAACATCGTCCGGAGCAGCGGGTAGTGATGGATGCCACCAATGCGTTTTTAATGACCCATATGTTACAATCGGTTATGACTTCGCCGGGGACCGGAGCCCGGGCTTATTTTGGCCGACCATCGGCCGGTAAAACCGGAACCACTAATGACGACACCAATGCCTGGTTTGTCGGCTACACCCCGGATTTGGTCGCCGCAGTCTGGATGGGCTTTGATGAACAAAATATATCCATGAATAATGTTTACGGCGGCAGTTATCCCGGCACGGTCTGGAAAACAGTCATGACTAAAGCGCATGCTGGCCTGCCGGCCCGTTCATTCCCCACGCCACCGGGTCTGACTTACGTTAATGTCTGTAAAGAATCGGGCAAACTGCCCAATGGAATATGCCCGGCCGAGTCCCTGATGTCGGAAGTGGTAGCCGAAGCGAGCGTTCCGACCGAGGTCTGCGACCTCCATGTGCAAGCGGAAATCTGCCCCGAATCCAGAAAATTAGCTACTCCCTGGTGTCCGACCAGGGTCACCGAGGTTTTTGTTAAGCGGAGTACCGGTCTAGAGGCTCCCCCAGGGGAACCCCAGCCAACTGATCTACCTTGGGAACCGTGTAATCTGCACGGCCCGGGAGCAATCAGCGACCACAATGGCGGGTATTGGAATGACAATGACGACGATGACCATGATGAAGCAAGCGTTCACAGCTCGGGCGATTCGACTAACTCAACTATCCGAGGTGGGAAAAATAACAACAACCCTAACCCATAAGTTAAAGCACCCATAAGTTAAAGCAAAGACCAAGATGTCTAAGGTATGCTCAAGGCCCAGATTATTGGGGCAGGTTTTTTCAAGGCAAGATTATTCTCAAGACTTTCGATATATATCTTTACGTTTAACCTTATACAGTTCTCGTATATACGTCAGTCCAAAACACCCGCAACCGTTAAATGAGCCTCTGGGCATGGGATTAATGTTCTCGTATCCGCCAGTCCAAAACACGATCCGAGCAAAAGCCGTTTGCGCTCCCGCAAACGGCTTTTTGTCAATAATCTGTCATTAACGTTTTAAGGATGTTTTTAATTCAATACTTACTTCAGGGATAAAGCTAACTGCTTAATTGGACTACCGTAACCCCGATTCCCCCTTCATGGTAACCGCCCAGTCGATACGACTGAACCTGCGGGTGGGCCGAAAGGTAATGCTGCACTGCCGAACGCAGTGTACCCGTACCCTTACCGTGAATTACCCGTACTTCGGCAATCCCCGCGAGATAGGCATCATCCAGATACTTTTCCAGCTCGGTTAAGGCTTCGTCCACCAGCATGCCTCGCAGATGCACCTCAGCCGCCACCTCCCGGCTCTTGGAAAACATTAATTTGCCTAAGCGTTGTTCATTATCCGACTCGGGGTAATAGGCCGGCTCTTTGTTTTCCGCCACCGGCCGCAAATCCCCCACCCGAACCTTTATTTTCATGATCCCGGCCTGCACCTGCACCTCTCCGTCCGCGGAAGGAGCGGTCAGCACATAACCGGGTTGATTCAGCCGCGGAATAAATACCGAGTCTCCCGGTTTAAACTTCGGCGGGGCCTTGCGCCAAGACTTTGGACCCGCCCCCGCTTTTCCCCCAGGCCAAGTCTTTCCTTCCGCTGTTTGAGATTTAAATTCCCCCGCGGTTTCGGCTGGCTCATGTCGCTCTGCGACCTGGTCCGAGACTTGCGTCCAGGCATCGTAGTGTTTCGAGTAGCGGCTGCTTAAAGCATCCCGGGCCTCCTGCGCCGCCCGCAGGGTATCGCGGCCTACCGCTTCTTTTTGCATCTGTTTTAATTTCCGCACAATCTGCTCAGCTTCGGTTTTGGCTTGATGAACGATTTCCATGGCCTCGGCCTGTGCTCTTTGCAGCAGCCGGGTTTCTTTTTCCCGCCAGGCTTCCTGGCGCAGCCTAAGTTCCTTTCCTTGGTGTTCCTGCGCTAAACGGAGTTTTTCCGCTTCTTTGCGTTCGGTCTCGCTTTTTAGTTGCGACTCTTTTAAATCCTGGATTAAATCCCCGACCTCCAGCTCCTCCGCTGAAATATAACTGCGGGCCCGCTCCACAATACTTTGCTTCAAGCCAATCCGCGCGGCTATTTCAAAGGCATTGCTCTTGCCGGGCAGTCCGGTTAAAAGCCGGTAGGTGGGCTGCAGGGTTTCCAGATCAAACTCGACCGAGGCGTTCTCGACCCGGTCCCATTTATAAGCAAAGGCTTTAAGTTCACTGTAGTGGGTCGTGGCCACAGTAGGTACTTTCCGTTCCAACAAATACTCCAAGATGGAAATCGCCAGCGCCGCGCCTTCCGAAGGGTCGGTGCCGGCCCCCAGCTCATCCAGTAAAACCAGGCTGTGGTCATCAACTTGGTTTAG
The DNA here is from genome assembly GCA_964464665.1 of uncultured Syntrophomonadaceae bacterium. Lineage (GTDB taxonomy): Bacteria > Bacillota > Ch66 > Ch66 > Ch109 > CAYXHK01. Next base: position 1,698 of record CAYXHK010000143.1, on the reverse strand, counting down.
AATGTCAACAATGTTGGTCATGTGGGAAGAAAAAGTGCTTAACGATTGTTCGATACTCTGCTCATCGCCGATATCCACAAAAACCTGCTCAAACACACTGAGCCGAGTTCCTTCATCCGCCGGCACGTGCAGCCCAGCCTGCGCCATTAAGGTGAGTAAACCTATGGTTTTAAGGGCCACGGTTTTACCTCCGGTATTTGGCCCGGTAACTACTAAAATATCGTAGTCCTGCCCCAGACTTACCGAGAGGGGTACGGCTTTACCCGGCAGCAGAGGATGCCGGCCCAAATTGATCTGAAGCAAGCCTTGGTCATTCAGCCGCGGTTCAATCCCGTCCTGCTGCTGGCTGAGCTTCCCCTTGGCCAAGACGAAGTCCAACTGGGCTAAACCCTCCAGGGTGGTCTGGATTTCCGGCGCCTGCGCCCCTACCGCTGCCGTAAGTTCCTGGAGAATCCGGTTGATCTCTTCCCGTTCTTCAGCTTTGAACCGTCGGATCTCATTGCTCATCTGCACGACTGCTAAAGGCTCGATATACACCGTAGCCCCGCTGGCCGACTGGTCATGCACCAGACCGGGAAATTGATGCCGGTACTCTTGTTTCACGGGCACCACGTAACGGTCCCCGCGAATCGTAATAATCGCCTCTTGCAAATATTTCTGCAGCTCCGTCTGTCGCAATATGCTGTCTAATTTGTCGCGAACCCGCGTCTGCAGGGTGAGTAATTGCCGGCGAATCCGAAAGAGGGCCGGGGATGCCGAGTCTTTGACTTCTCCTTCATCGCCGATGCACTCCTCAATCCGGCGTTCGATGGCCGGAAACGACCCTAAAGCCGCAGCCAGTTGGCCCAGCCGGGAATCCTCCTCGACCCGGGAAGCCAAAAATAGTTTTAACCGCCGACTGGCCGCCAGGGTGGAACCCACCTCCAGCAATTCATGCGGATCCAAAGTCCCCTGCCGCTCAGCTTTCCACAAGGCGGCGCTAATGTTCCAAATTCCGCCGAGCGGCACCAGCGGTTCCTTCCGGAGTAATTCTTTCGCTTCTGAAGTCTCCTGATGCCAACGCTCAATCTCCGTTAAGCTGGTTGACGGAGCCAAAGCCTGCACCTTCTCCTGACCAAGGCTGCAGGTACAACAACCGAGCAGCTGCTCGATTACTTTATCAAATTCCAGTTTTTGCAGAACCCGTTCTTGCATATTTAGATCACCGCCCTCCCAGCTGCTGCTTATTCTGCCGATATAACCCCGCGGTAAAAATGTCCGCGGGTTAAGCCCGCTGGATTCAGTTGCTGCAGTTTTTCCCGGTTTTCCGCCAAAGGGGCAAAACCCGGTTCGGCCTTTGCTCCGCGGCCTTTACCCAGCGTCCCCGGGAGCCGGTCTAATTCCTGCCGGTAAATCTGCACGACCTGCCGGACATAAGGAGCCGCTTCCCGCCGCACTTCCAGGCGCACCGAGCCTACGCCCAGCTGTGCCACCCGTTCCAGTTGATCCAGGAGATCTAAGGTTTTCGGGTTATAAACATACATGCGGCAGTGTTCGTCCATTTCCAGCGGAAAACGATAACCGAGACGATCCCGCAAATAAAACTTTTGTCCCCGGCAAACTGCCTGGCAATTCTTTTGCCCGGCGCAGTTACCCTGCCGGGCACCCACAACACAATGCTCGGAAACCATCAGCGGCCAGGCTCCGTGCACCATGACC
>CAYXHK010000142.1:0-6023 GCA_964464665.1 uncultured Syntrophomonadaceae bacterium | reverse complement strand
CCGAGTATTGAACCGGGCGCTAAACACCTCGATTACCCGGGCGCGCTTACTCCCAGCCGGGGGAGCGTAGTTTAATTTATCCCTAAGCCCCAAGGGTAAACTCAGCTTTGGCACTGCTTGCTTTACAACGTGCGAGTCGGGCCGGGTATTCCCACTTCCCTCCGGGCTGCTGAATTTATTGTTTTCCGCGACCCGCACCCCTCGCTTATATACCTGTTTGACTTGGAAAAGGTGGATGCTGTTTACGACGGCAATATCGGCCAAATACCCCGGGGCGATAACTCCCCGGTCGGTTAAGCCATAAAGCCAAGCGGGATTTAGAGTCGCCATTCTGATCGCAATTACCGGATCCAGGCCCCAAGCCACCGCAAAACGCAGGATATTATCGATATGCCCTTCAGCAATCAGATCAGCAGCTGAGCGCTGTCCGCTGCAAAAAGAAAAATCAGTTGCATTGCGCTCCGTAACCAGAGGCAAAATTTGATCCAAGTGTTTAACTGCCGACCCCTCCTGGATCAAGATATGCTTTCCAAAGAAAAGCTTTTCCGCCGCTTCCCGCGCGCAGGTAGATTCCCCGTCAATGGGATCATTAGGGGCGACAAAGACTCGGGGAAGCTTTCCGCTCGGCTGAGTCGATGCCGGCAGTGCCGTCTCAGCTAATTCCACAGCAGCAGCGGCCGCAGCCGCCTCAAGGGTTTCCTGGAAATCCGGGTCTTTCAGGTACTCCTCGGGGAAACTGAAAATTTCCCCGAAACTATTAGAATTGGCGTAATTCTTTAAGACCTGAGCCACACCGGAGGAATCCTGGCTGACTGCCAAATTGGGCCACTCCACGGCTGGCGCCAAGGAGGGAATCGAAAAATAAACATCCAAGGGCAGGACTGGATCAACCCGCAGCAGATCTAAAAACCCGGACCAGCCCAAGACGTTGATCAGTTCCTTGGGATCGCCAATCACCGTGGTGGTTCCGTAAGGTACGGCTGCCCGCGCAAAACTGGGGAGGTTAAGCCTGGAACTTTCCATCTGGATTCGGGCATCGATCAGACCCGGAATCAGAAATGAGCCTTCGAGGTCAACCACCTCCTGCGCTTCGTGGTAATCACCCACCCCGGCAATTCGATCGCCGACTATGGCTACATTCGCCGGCACCACTTCTCCGTTTAAGACGTTTACCACAGAAGCTCCTTTAAGCAAGATATCGGCTGGCGCCTGACCCAAGGCTACGGCGGCTAGTTTCGTCATCATGTTTGCTTTACTACCTTTCTTAACGGTGAAATTGACTGGTTCTTTAATATTATAACACTCGGCTTGGTTTAAGTCTTACAGTTTAAATTCAAAATTGGATTCAAGTATTAATAAGTTGATAATACCTAAATTTTCCGGAAAATTTAGTTTAATCCCATTATTTTGGCTGGCTCGTGCTCTGTCCGTGAAATCCCGGCAAAACTGGGTAAAAATTATTTCCTCATTTACTCAATTTTAACTTTTTTCTCTGATTGCTTTTCCCCCGGGGCAGGAATCCGCCCTTCAAACGTTGTATTAATAAAACAATCAAACCTACCTTAAAATATCAGACATAAATGACGCGGGAGGCTCCTGTGAAAAATAACTTTAAATTATTTGGCCTCGCTCTTGGCTTAGGCTGGTGCCTGGCCATGGTCGGCTATACGACTCAGGCCACCCCTGTTGACAACCAAATCCCGGGTTCAGCGAACGACCCGCTGGTCACCCAAAGCTACGTGGACCAGTCTTTTAGGAATTTAGAGAATAGACTCGACCAGCTGGATAATCGGATTCAAAATCTGCCAAAACCGGAAACCCCTGCTGCGCCGCTTGGTCCCCAACCGGTTCAGATAGCAGTAAACGGACAGCTGGTAAAGTTCCCGGACCAGGATCAAAAGCCGTATATAGATCCCGCTACCAATCGGACTTTAGTCCCCATCCGGTTTGTGATGGAGACCATCGAAGCTGAAGTCGACTGGTACAGCCCGGAACAGAAAGTGACTATAACCAAAGCAGACACCAAAATTGAACTCTGGATTAATAAGATCATCGTCCGGGTCAATGGGGTACAGACCGCCACGGATCAGCCCCCAGTGCTGGTTCAGGACCGGACCATGGTTCCCCTGAGATTTTTCAGTGAAAAACTAGGCTACACCGTAGAATGGGATCCGGCGTCCCGGTGCGCCTCAATTCAAACTAATTAAGGCACCCGTCTTAGACCAGACTCTATCTTTTGCTGGGGGTTTGGTCTATTTGGTCTAAATAGCACCAGGCTGGCATCGGGCCGCCTCAGGCCAGCTGCGACGGCTGATCCGGCAGGTTGGCCAAATCCTCCGCATTGCGGCAGTGATAAAGCTCCAAAAAAAGACTCACCCAGAGCTGGTTTTCCCATTCGTTAAGTCTCCCCAAATAATAGGCCATGTCTCTGAGCCCCTGCAGATAGTTATAATAGTTGCTTTTAGTCGTCTGAAAGAAATCCTCCGTTTCCCTCCGCCCGATTTCACTCAAACCCTGCTTGGCGGCCCGAAACCGCACTTTTAAGTATTGCTGCGGATCGAAAGCCATTATCGTATTCCTCCCCTCCGACGTATTGAAAAGGTGACAACCCGTTTTATGGAGAGTTGCCACCTTTTGTTTACCGTCCTTTAGCTTATCGTCTTGTTGCTGCAAGTCCAATTATGGGGTTCTTCTTTCTCCATTCCCGTTTCTCTAAGCTGACACCTGGAATGACCGCTCCCGATCTCCCTTAAGCTAACACTTGGAATAGCCGCAGTCGCTGCAGGTATAACAACCTTCCAGCGGCATTAACACCTTGTCGCACTCGGGGCAGACTACCCCGCCTACGGAAGTAACGCTCAGATCGCCGGAAACCTTCATCTTAAACCCATTCTCCCGGATTACCTTTTCCATAGCCGTCCCGATGGAACTGGCGCAGCTCTTGCCGGGGCTCAGATTGCGGCCTTTTCCTTTGGCCAGCATCCAGGAAGGACAAGAATGGGTGGACTTCAGCTGTTCCACGATGTCCAGGATGGGCACGCCGGCGCGGATCGCCATGGAAACCAAGCGCGAAGTGGCCTCGGTGTACACCAGACAGCCGCCGTCACTGCCGGTGGTGATAAAGGTTTCGATTACTTCCCCGTTGTCCGGATCGTAATTGACCGTCAAGTATACCTTGCCGCAGCCCGTATCCAGCCGCTCGGTAACCCCCATGGTCCGGGTGGGCCTAGGTTTGATCTGCCCATAATCCAAGCGGGTTTCTTTCTTGGTCTTCTTTTCCCCAACCTCGATGACCCCTTGTTTGGAACCATCGCGGAAAACGGTTATGCCTTTCAGCTTGCCGGACCAGGCCGCAAAGTAGATCTCGCTGATATCCTCGGCAGTAGCTGAATTCGGTAAATTAATCGTTTTGGAGATGGCATTGTCGACAGATTGCTGCAGCACCTTCTGCATTTCCAGATGGTCGCGGGGATGAATGTCCTGCGCTCCCTTAAACAGCTGCTGCAGACGCTCCGGAATCCCGGTCACCCCTTGGCAGGAACCCAGCTTGGCTACCTCAGCCATCGCGGCACGGGAAACCCCCGCCTTTTCACAGCTTTCCTGAAAGAGGGGAGAGAAAACGTCAAACACGCCGGCCTGGGTTGTCTTGCGGTAAGCAATGGCAAAGATCGGTTCGATCCCGTATCCCTCAGCCCCGGCTAAAACCGTAATCGAACCGGTAGGCGCAATCGTGATACAGGCCGCGTTGCGTCTTTTCTGGTCATTCTCCGCAAAGATGGACTCCGGCCACTGGGGAAAGACTCCTTTTTCCACGCCTAATTCGGCCGAAGCCTGGTGCGCTGCATTTTGAACGTGTTCTAACACCTTACTGGCCAGCTGCCGACCGTCCGGCGAATCGTAAGCCCGGCGGCACTTGATCAGTAAGTCGTGGAGACCGAGTATCCCCAGCCCGACTTTCCGGGTACTACGGGTATGGGTGGCAATAAAGTCCATCGGGTAGACGCCGACATCGATCAAATTGTCTAAAAAGCGGATAGCAACAGCCGTGGCATGGGCCAGCTTATCCCAGTCCACCTGCTCGCCGTCGACCATGTTGGCCAAATTGATGGAGCCCAGTAAACAGCTTTCGCCCGGGGAAAGGGGCTGCTCTCCGCAGGGATTGGTGGCATTAATCTGGTTGGTTGGCACCGGGTTGGTCTCAGTAAGCCGGTCCAGAAAAATCACCCCCGGGTCCCCACACGACCAGGCTGCCTCAATAATCTCATTCCACAGACGCCGGGCTGGAAAGGTGTCCCGGCTTTCCCCGTTAAATTTAAATTCCCAGTCGGCGTCATCATTGACTGCCTGCATAAAGGCATCAGTAATCCCCACCGACAGGTTGAAGTTTTCAATGCCGCCCTGCAGTTTGACTTGAATAAAATCTAAAATTTCCGGGTGATCGCAGTTTAAAATCCCCATAAAGGCACCCCGCCGGACGCCGCCCTGCTTGATCATGCCGGCACTTGAATCATAAAGTCTTATCAGTTCCACCACGCCGCTGGCCTGTCCTTTAGTTGAACGCACCAGGTCCCCCTTGGGACGGATCTTACTGAAGTTGTAGCCTAAACCGCCGCCGGATTTGCAGACCAAAGCCGAGTCCTTCAAGGTTTGATACATTGAATCGAGGCTGTCCTCAACATCCAGTACGAAACAGGCTCCGGGCTGCCAATCCCGGTCGGGTTTGCCCATATTGGCCCAGATCGGGGTAGAGGGGACAAAATCCCGGGTGTCGATAACCGCGGCAAACTGCTGGCTCCAGTAGCCACGCTCCTCTTCTTTTTCCGCTAAAGCCGCGCAATTACTTATTCGGATCACGGCTTCGGAAGGGGTTTCCGTAATCTCCCGCTGCTCATTCCGCATAGCGTAGCGGTCATTAAAAATGGCCATACCATTAGGCGTTAGTTCCACTTGTGGTCCTCCTTAGAACAAAAATTTATCTGCCAAATTAATCGTAATAAACACATAATTTTCCTATATTTTTATTTTTCTATCATACTATATCCCGTTAAGCTGAGGCAACCACAATATCCAATGATCAGCTACGCAATTTCTCCCACCAGCGTCTAAGAGAACCGCTGGTGCGAAATTCTAAGTATCGTTCGCCCCCATAACCGGGCACCAGAATCAAGCCGAGGCGTTCCGGCTCAACCGGCTCCATCGTTAGCTGCTGCAGCTGCTCCGTAAATTCCCGGTCGTCAGGAGGGTCCCTTCGCCAGTATTTTATTTCCACCAGAGGGGAAGCCGCCCTAAACGCTTCAAACAAAGCCCGTCGGGATCGCGTCGGAACCCCGGCCACCTCGCTGATCACGTCGCCGCTCCTTAGACCCGCGAGGTAAGCGGGGGAATTATGCAGCACGTCGAGCAGCCGCACCCCCCGGGAAGAGAGCACGTATTTCGCCGGACCCGCCAACTCCTGCCGCAGCGAACGACGCACCACCGCCTCATGACCAAGCGGCGCAAACAAGGCTGCAGCCCAGTTTAGGAGCGGATAATAAGAAGCCAGAACCGCCAAAGTTAATAAAATCAAGCTGTAGCCGCCCAAGATCCGGGCCGAGAGCCGACTCCGCTGCTGCGGAGAGCCGGTAAGCGCTAATTCGCCATAACCTAAACCGACCACTGCCGGCAGTAAACCATACATCTCATTACTGCTGTCCAGCAGACCGGGGTTAAGCAACGGCCACCAGGCAGGCATATCTATGCCTAAAATCCCGCCAGCCTCCCGGGAAATTATACTCATTACCACAATCGGGACTGGCCAAAACTTTTGCAGATTAAATCCGCCCACTCCCTGCCCGGCCGCATTATAGGTGTAAATCGGCAGCGCTCCGCGGTCGCCGCTGAGCTTGATCAAGATGCTCTCAATTATATGCAAAATAGCGATCAGAGCCATTAAATGGGGCACGTTGAGTGCCGGAAAGCCAAAGGCCAGGGAAAACAGACTAAGCCCGCCCCCAGCGTAGGCAAAACATAAAAAACGTGGGTGG
>CAYXHK010000141.1:0-6047 GCA_964464665.1 uncultured Syntrophomonadaceae bacterium | reverse complement strand
CTTATTTTTTGGAGAAACTGGTTGCCGCCGCAGTGGTCGGCATGGGCATGGGTGTTAAAGATGCCGCAGATGGTCCAGCCTTTTTCAGCGAGGATTCGAAGCAGCGTCTGAGCCTCAGTGGAGTTGGCCCCGCTGTCAATCAGCAGGCACTGACGGTCCGCAAATAAATACAGGCCAATCCCGGCAGCGTATGTCGGGACTGACTCGGTTTCAGCCAGGGAATTAGTCCCAGCTGGAGCGTGAGCATTCTCTGGAGTTTGCGTGTTTTTTATAGCCAGGGCATTTTCTATAGCATGGGTGTTTTTTATAGCCAGGGCATTCTCTGGAGTTTGCGTATTTTCCAGCGCATAAGTGCGGCCTCGAAGCTGCTTAAGGCGCAATGCGTTCAACTGATCTCCACCCCTTTAGCTTTTAGTCAGCAAGCTCAAAATTTCCTCAAGACTGCTTTGCGGAAAAAACTGGCACAGATCAATTTCGCTTAAGCGCTGGCGGAGTCCCGCGACGTGAAAGGGGGTGCCCAGCAGCTGGCTTTCTAATTCGCTGATCTCCCGGGGGCTGAAGAAATCCCCGAAGATACGGCAGCTGCGGATTAATCCGCGTTTGACTTCCAGCCGGATATCCAGATTGCCCCAGCAAAAAGACCCAACCTGTCTCAGGTTGTAGGGGGGCGAAGTGCCGTAATTCCATTCCCAACGAGCATATTTTTGGTCTCTCAGTTCATTTGTCAATTGGCGGTCGGCATCACTAAGCCGGTAGATTTTTTGGTTTGACTCCAGCCGGAATACTTCTTCGGTCAAAATTTGTTTAAACTCTTCAATGGTTAAGGCGGAGGGCAGGTGGTCGGCTACATTCGTAACCCGGCTGCGAACCGACTTGATGCCTTTCGAAGAAATCTTCTCCGGACTCGGGTTTAAAGCTTTGGTCATTTGCTCAATATCCGTGGCAAACAAGATGGTTCCGTGGTGCAGGAGCCGATTTTTATGCTTAAATTGGGCATTGCCCGAGAATTTTTTACCGGCGATCGTAATATCGTTTCTGCCGTTATTTTCTGCAAAGATACCGATTCTTTGCAGCGCCCGGATAACGGGGCGGGTAAATTTTTCGAAATTGTTGAAGTCCTGATTTTCCTCAACCACGAAAGTAAAGTTCAGGTTGCCGGGATCATGAAAGACCGCCCCTCCCCCGGAAAGACGACGCACCACGACGATGCCCTGTTCGTCCAGGTAGTTCGCATTTACTTCTTCCAGGGTGTTTTGGTTTCGGCCGACAATCACCGCCGGCGTATTTTGCCAGAGCATAAAGTAATCATCCTCGGCCGGCAGGTGCCTGATGCAGTGCTCTTCCAGGGCCATATTAAAGTAAGGGTCAGCCGAGGGATTGATTATTTGCTGCATTCGAAAAACTACCTCCGAAAAATAAAGGACCGCGCTAACCGCGCCAACCTTTGACTGTTTGCCTCCCCTGAGTGCGCCCCAGAGTGTCTCCGGTGCAAACGACAGTACCCTGGTTAAGTTTGACCTCCATTAGTGGGGTCAAAAAACCTGGCCAGTCGGCCGGGAGCAGGTCCGGAAAAAACATTAGTCCATTAAACTGGGTAAGATAACGGAATTGTTTTATCGGCGCGGATCCGGAAAAATCCGCTGCACTAAAGGTTTTACCGCCAAAGGTTTTACCGGCTGCGGCGTGGTGCCAGGTGCAACGCTTGGCCCTGGATATCCAGGACTGCTTCCAGAATCGCCTCCGACAGGGTCGGGTGCGGGTGAATGACCCCGGCCAGTTCTGCCGCCCGCAGGCGATTTTTGACCGCAATCGTCCCTTCCATGATCAGATCACTGGCCTGGGGGCCGATGATATGCATGCCGATAATCACGTCATCCTCATCCGCCAGGACTTTGACCATCCCCTCGGCTTCGCCTAGAGTTTGGGCTTTGCCGTTGGCGGCAAATTGGAACTTACCCACCCGGTAATTAATCCCTTTAAGCTTGGCCTCTTCCTCACTCAGCCCGACGCTGGCGATTTCCGGCAGGGTAAACACGCAGGCGGGAACCGCCGCATAATTCGGTTTTGCCACTTCACCCAGGCCGGCTATTTTTTCCACCGCCGCGATTCCTTCCGCAGACGCTGAGTGCGCCAGCATCGATCCCCCGATAACATCCCCTATGGCATAGATGCCGGCGACACTCGTGGCGAAATTTGAGTCGACCTGAATAAAACCGGCGCGTTCCTGAACAATGCCCAGGGAATCCAAATTAAGTCCGGCGGTGCAGGGCTTGCGGCCAGTCGCGACTAAAACGAGGTCTGCCGCAACCGTGAGCGCGTCCTTTTTTCCCTGGGCTTTAACGTTTATGGTTTGGTTATCCAATTCGTCCAGTTCGATTTTTTCTACCCTGGCGGAAGTATGAACCGTAATCTTTTGTTTCTTCAGAAAAACCCGCAGCCGTTTGCCTAACTCCGCGTCCAGGGAGTTTAGGAGATCGGGCAGGTATTCAATAACCGTAACCTGGCTGCCCAAGGTCTGGAAAATGCTCGCAAACTCCAGGCCGATTACTCCCCCGCCAATAATGGCCAACCGCCCCGGAATCTGTTCGATTTCCAGGAGTTGATCGCTGTTTATTACACCCGGCAAATCACTGCCGGGAATCGGCAGCTCAGCCGGGAGAGAACCAGTGGCCAGCAGCAGATTTCGGGCTTGGAGTCTTTCGCCATTGACCAGCACCGTGTTTTTATCCAGCAGGGTGGCGGTCCCTTTGATACGTTCTACGCCATTTGCCTGCAGCAGTTTTTCCACCCCGGCCACTAAACCGCTGACGATTCCGTCTTTGCGCTTTCGGGCTCCCGGCATGTCAAAGACGATGCTGCCTACCTGCAGGTTAAACTCCGTGCTTGCCTTGAGGTTTTGCATAGCCAGGGCATTGCGGTAGTAGGCCTTGGTCGGGATACAGCCCCGATTTAAACAGGTTCCCCCGAATCGGTCTTTTTCCACGACGGTGACGCTCAGGCCCAGTTGCCGCGCCCGAATCGCGGCCACGTATCCTCCCGGGCCTCCGCCAATTATAACTAGGTCTTTCATTCTGAGGCCTCCCACTTGACTATTGGTTTGCGGGCAGCGGTTACTTCATCGACTCGCCGGATAACGGCGTTACGGGGAGCCTCGGTGACGAGAGCGGGTTGTTCGGCTGCTTCCCGGGCAATCGTTTTCATAGTTGCCACAAACTCATCTAAACGTTCCTTAGCCTCGGTTTCCGTAGGTTCAATCATCATCGCTTCGCTCACAATCAAAGGGAAGTAGACGGTGGGCGGATGATAGCCGTAATCGATCAGGCGTTTGGCGATATCCATGGTGGTAATCCCGTATTCCGCCTGCTTTTTGGAAGTAATAATGAATTCGTGTTTGCACAGCCTATCCAATGGAATCTGAAAGTCTTCCCGCAACTGATGCCGTAGGTAGTTGGCGTTTAATACCGCGTGCTGACAGGCTTCTTTCAGCCCAGCCGCGCCGAGCGTTTTAATGTAAGCGTAGGCTTTGACGATTACGCCAAAGTTGCCGTAAAAATTCTTAACCTTGCCGACCGCCAGCAACCGGTCGTAATCAAAGCGATACTCCCCGTCCTGCTTGACCGCGATCGGTTTGGGCAAGAAGTCGAGCAGCTTCGCTTTGGCGCCTACCGGGCCTGAACCCGGACCGCCTCCTCCGTGGGGAGTGCCAAAGGTTTTATGCAGATTGACGTGGATTACGTCAAAACCCATATCCCCCGGTCGGGCCACGCCCATGATGCCGTTTAGATTGGCGCCGTCGTAATAGAGCAGACCCCCATCTGCATGAACCGCAGCCGCAATTTCCTGGATCTCTTCTTCAAATAAGCCCAGGGTGTTCGGATTGGTCAGCATCAAACCCGCTACTTCATCGGTCATTTTGGAGCGCAGGTCCGCCAGATCCACCAGACCGCGGGAGTTGGATTTAACCTCCACGACCTCAAAACCTAAGACATTGGCGGAAGCGGGGTTGGTACCGTGCGCCGAATCCGGCACCATAATTTTTGTCCTTTTATAATCTTGCCGCGCTTGGTGATACGCCTTGATCAGCATGACACCAACCAATTCGCCGTGGGCCCCGGCAGCGGGCTGTAATGAAAAACCGTCCATGCCGGTTATCTCAGCGAGCAGCTCCTGCATTTCGTAGTATAACTGGAGGGCGCCCTGAACCGTAGCCGCCGGCTGGTAGGGATGAATTGCGGCGAATCCGGGCAGCCGGGCCGCCCACTCGTTAATCTTGGGATTGTATTTCATGGTGCAGGAACCGAGCGGATAAAAACCGTTATCCACCCCATACGCCCGGGTGGAGAGTTCGGTAAAATGCCGGACCGCTTCAACCTCGCTTAGTTCCGGCAGAGAAACCGCTGCCTGACGTAAAAAAGGGGCTGGGATACTTTCCCCGATAGCCGGCGCCGGGATCGATTCGCCGGGCAGACTAAAGGGATTGCTGCCTTGCACGTGTTTTTCGAAAATAAGCTTAGGCATGCTTTTTACCTCCTAAGACAGCGACTAGTTGGTCAATTTCCGCTTTGGTTCTTTTTTCGGTAAAGGCCAGCAGTAAGGCGTTATCCAACTCGTAACCGCCGATGATACCCTGCTCCAGCAGTTTCCGATTGGCCGCGGCCGGGTCTGAAACCTGCAGGGCAAACTCGCAGAAATACGGCTGCTGATATTTTAACTCCATTCCCTGTTTGCGAAATTCCTGTTCCGCGTATTTTGCCAGGTGGTGGCAGCGCAGCGCAATCTCCCGCAGCCCCGGCTCCCCGACAAATGACAAATACATACTGGCGGTCAGGGCGCAGAGCGCTTCGTTGGAGCAAATATTTGAGGCTGCCAGTTCACGCCGTATGTGCTGTTCCCGGGCCTGAAGGGTTAAAACAAAGGCTCTTTTGCCATCCAGGTCTTTGGTCTGACCAACGATCCGACCGGGGATTTTCCGCATCAGGTTCTTACTGGCTGCCATAAAACCGAGATAGGGCCCGCCAAAGCTTAAGCTCATCCCGAGCGGCTGACCTTCACCCACGGCCAGGTCCGCGCCCCATTCACCCGGGGATTTAAGTAAAGCCAGGGAGATCGGTTCTACGGCCATGATTAAAAGCCCTTTTTGGGCGTGAATCGCCTTTTCCACCGGGCCGGTGTCTTCCAACAGCCCGTAGAAATTAGGCTGCTGAATTACGGCACAGGCGGTTTGGCCATCGATGGCGCTCAGCATCCCGTCCAGATCTGCAACCCCGTCTTTACCGGGAACTATGCATACTTCCAAGTGGCCGGAAAGCGAGATTGCCTTAAGGATTTCCAGGTATTCAGGATGAACCGTATCCGAGACAACCACTTTCCGCTTGTTTTTACTATTGACGCAGGCCAGATAACACGCTTCCCCCAGCGCGCTTCCCCCGTCATACAGCGAGGCGTTGGAAACGTCGAGGCCGGTCAATTTGCAAATCATGGTCTGATATTCAAAGATAGATTGCAGAATACCCTGGCTGATTTCGGGCTGGTAAGGGGTATAAGCGGTATAAAACTCGGAGCGTAAAAGCAGCTGTTCCAGGGCGGCCGGGATATAATGATCGTAGGCCCCGGCGCCCAGGAAGGACGGATAGCTTTCCAGGTCAAGGTTTTTAGCTGCCAGTTTCCGCAAATGCCGACGCAGTTCGATCTCTCCCAGGCCGGCCGGTATATTTAAGTCCCGCTTAAGCTGCAGCTTAGGTTTAATATCCCGGAACAAGTCCTCCAGGCTGGTTAAACCTAGGGTTTGGAGCATTTCCCCTACGACCGGAGCGGGGTTAGGAGTATATTTCACGGGTTTAGCCTCCTAATCTTCAAGTGTCGCACAGTAAGCGGCATAAGCCCCGGCATCCATCAGCAGAGCCAGTTCGTCCTGGTCGCTCAGCTCTATCGCCGCAATCCAGTTTTCGTAAGGGTCCTGATTCAGCAGTTCCGGGGACTCTTCCAGTTCCTCATTTACCTGGCTTATCACGCCCGAGGCCGGAGTAAAAAGGGTGGCGACTGCTTTG
>CAYXHK010000140.1:0-6118 GCA_964464665.1 uncultured Syntrophomonadaceae bacterium | reverse complement strand
TTAGTATTAATAGTTGAGCAGTGTTCTAACGAAAAGCGTCTTTTGACACTCTAACCAATTATGTTTTAATAACAACCCTCGTGTTGTTCAAACCAAGTACCCGGTTATACTCCACTGTTTCCGCCAGAGCGTAAACCATTGAAATCCCCCCCAGTCGGGTTTGTTCATTCCCGGTTTCCTTTAGGGCAGCATGATATTTTATCGGATCAAAATAATCTCCGTCATCCCGTAAGCTGATAATTATTTCATTAGCAAGGACTTTGATTTTAATATCAATCGTATTTTCTTTCTCTTTTTTATAGCCATAACGGATCGTATTTGCAACCATTTCCTCAATGGCAATTCCTACTCTGTTGCAGGTCTTCCCCGCCAGGCCGGTGCTTTGTAAAAAATCAATCGTTTTTTCTGATAAACCTACCGCATCCTCTATCCGGTTTTTGATGGACAAATCATAACTACGGCCTTCGGAATCCCCGTCTTCCTCCAACAAAAGCAGGCTGCTGATTTTTCGCTCAGATTTTTCTTTTACAGTGAGATAATAAGCAAAAACGACGCCCAAAGTTACTGCTTCCGCAAGGATAAAGGCTATCCAGACTCCGTTTATCCCCCAAAATTTGGACAAAAGCCAGGCGAAGGGGATAACCACAGCAAAGCCCTGCAGCACAGAAATGAGGTTGGCAATTTTTTGGCGACCTACTGTCATGTAATAATAAAGCAGCAAAAAGGTGATGCTTGTCCCTAGCAAGCTTACGGCAAAAATTCTTACGGCTGGGATACCAATGGCAACCTCCCCGGGATCTGTCACTCCAAACAATCCTAAAACGATACTGGGAAAGAGTTCAAGAAACCCTATGACAATCACATTTGCCCCCATAAGAATCCGAAACGCTCTTTTAACAACAAAACCAATTCCCCGGTAGTCCTTTTCTCCGTATAAAGTTCCGACAATGGGAGACATTGTCTGGGCCGCCCCCGATATAAACATGGACATCAAGGACAAACAGGAAATACAGACGGAAAATACTGCCATGCCGGTCTTCCCTGCAGTACTCAGAACAATAAGATTGATAAAGAAAAGCTTCAATGGCATCAAGCTGGCACTCAAGGCGCTGGGCATGCCGGTCATCACGATTCTTCCCACCCGCTCCATAAAATCAATGGGTCTTTTCAAGATTGCCCAATCAAATTTTAATGTTCGGTCCTGAGCGGAAAAGTAGATCAAAAAAAGAAGAAAACCTACAGCATAACCGCATAATGTCGCGAGGGAAGCCCCTTCAATCCCCAGGCCAAAGAACTTGATGTAAACAATGTCCAGGATAAGGTTAACAACATTGGCGCCGATTAAAACTAAAGATGCCAGCTTTACTTTTCCATCCGTTCTGAGTTCGTACACCATTCCAGGCACAATCACCAGCAGCGGAGAAGCAAAGATTAATATGCTCAAATAATCCCTGACCAAAGGAAATAACAGCCGGTCGTCCGTAATGCTAAAAGCGATTCGATCTACCAGGCCTGATTGTATCAAAAGAAGGGATAGGCCTAATACCATCATAGTGGCAAAGGAGACCGTAAATACTTCATCCGCCAGTTTATTCTCCCGTCTTCCTTTAGCCACTGAAATAACCGTAGCCGCTCCCATGCCGAATAAAACCGCAAAAATATTATAGACCATAACAACCGGGAGGATCAGGTTTACTGCCGCCAAAGCAGCTGAACCCAAGAGATTCCCGACAATAATGCCGTCGACAATAATCGATGCAGACGTGGCCATTGCGGTTAAAACCGTGGGTATAAAAAACTCCTTATATTTCTTATCCAGGAGACTGCTGCTTCTCCCATACGCAAACTCCATGCCTTAACCCCTTTTTAGTCTAAATCAAAATATCCCAGTCCCTGCAGAGACAATAAAAACTTTTCCATATATCCCCCGGATGTGATCGGCCATTGATATCCCAGCCGGTACAGTGCCTGCAAGGTATATTCGTTTGTTCTGGGAACAGAACTTATTTTTCGGCCGTGTCCCATGTTGCGGTATGCAATCATGCTGGATAAAGTCTTGGCCTTCTCTGGATCGTCTTCCGCTTTTTTCAGGGTTTCTTCATATTCTTCCGTTTCGGCAACTTCAATGTGTAAGCCCATATGATTCATCTGCCGGATAATATCCCCCATGGCAACGGTGTGATTGTTATAATTATGGAAAACACAGCATTTATCAGGGGATTCAGCCAACCGGAGGATGCTTGCCGCCGTATAATCAATGGGAGAAAACTCGACTTGCTGATTCATCAGCTCATAGGGGAATTTGCCGATGAGCAAATAGGATTTTAACCGGCCCATAAAACTGTTGGTCGTGAAATTAATTTGAAATTCCCCATCCGAATCCCTGGCGGACAGGTTGCCGACACGCATGATTTTGGCCTTTAAGCCGGAAGAAATCTTTTCCAGGATATATCTTTCCGCTCTGAATTTGCTGTGCCCATATTTCGTATCCAGATTCTGGCCAAAATAAAGCATTTGTTCATTCAGGGTGTTTTCCGGTGAAGGACTGTCATCAATGCTGAATCCGGAGACACTTGTTGTCGATACATGGATAAGCCGGGCCGAAGTTTTCTGGCAGTAAGCGATAATGTTGAGTACACCGCCCACATTCACATCTTCAATATCGCTCCCCTGGGAGAAATGTTTGACATTGGCCGCACAGTTGATAACCGTATCAACCGGCAAATCCTCTATAGGAGTGAACGATTCCGGTTTGGTAATGTCCCCGTTTATGACGATAATCCGTTTCCCGAACAGTTCCTCATGGCTGTTCTCAAAATAATAATAGAGCATGGCCTTTAAACGTTTGACAGCAGACAACGACCTGGCGTCCCGAAGCAGGCAATAGGCAATTCCCTTTTGCGTTTGTAAAAATTCTTCCAGCACATGGATTCCCAAAAACCCGGTGGCACCGGTCAGCAGAATATTGCCTAACGCTATTCTTTTTCCCTGTTTGAATTGCCCGAGATTGTTCTCGGCCAGGACCTTATTGATATTGCTGTAGTTATATCCCGCCAGATCTTCCAAGGAGGGAACCCTGATTTCCTTTTCCTTGTCCTCGTTATTGCTCAACGCTTGCGCCAATTCTCTTGGGGTGGGATAAGCAAAAACATCGCCGTAAGTGATTTCAAATTCATATTTGGCAGCTTCAATGATCACCCTGGTAACAACCAGGGAGGTTCCGCCCTTGTCAAAGAAATTATCCGCAGCTCCGACCCGGGGCAGTTCAAGGACTTTGGCAAAAATATCACAGAAAAGCTTCTCCGCTTTGGTTGCCGGCTCCTCGTAGTCATCCCCTGCCGCCATAAAGGGATCCGGCAAAGCCTTAAGATCCGTTTTACCGTTCGGCGTGACCGGCAGGGCTGGGAGTTGCATATAAGCTGTGGGCACCATATAGTCCGGCAGTTCTTTTTTCAGGCTTTCTCTTAAGTTTTCTACGTTTACGGCCTCGTCTCCGGTATAATAAGCGCAAAGGTGCTCCGTGCCGTTAAGTTTTCTGATCATAACCACAGCATTGCCGATGTGTTGATATCTGGCGATTCTGCTTTCAATCTCTCCCAATTCGATCCTTAAGCCTCTCAGTTTAATCTGGTTGTCTTTTCTGCCTAAGAGCAAAACGTCTCCCTGCTCGGACCACTTGGCATAATCGCCGGATTTATAAACTCTTTGTCCTCTATACTCCACGAACATTTCTTTCGTCTGGCTGTCCAGGTTCTGGTAGCCCCTGGCCACACCCGGACCTCCGATATACAGCTCGCCGATTACTCCGGGAGGGAGTTCGTTTCCGTCCTGATCCACAATATATTCAATATAATTCAAAAGCGGCCTTCCGATAGAAATATCGTTTTCATTAGTCAGCTCCCGGCAGTTGGATGATACAGTTATTTCAGTGGGACCGTAAGTGTTGAACAACCTTGCCTTCGTTAATCCCTGAAGCTTATCCAAGAGCTTCAGCGGATACTTTTCCCCTCCGGCCATAATAATTTTGCAATTTTTTAATGCTTCACAAAAAGCGGGGAGCTCCATATACTCCAACATTCTGGAAGGTGTGGCGTTAAAGACGTCCGCCTTGGTTTTGGCAAACAGCCGGGCAAGTAAAACCGGATTTCTCGCTTCTTCCTCATTGGCCAAGACTAACGTTAAACCATTACAGAGTGCCAAAGCGGTCTCCTTCAACGACATATCAAAAGATACGGTGGTGACCGAAAGCATGGCGGAAGCACCTTCTGCTGCTGCATGTACATGCTGGTTCACCGGGTGGTTATAGACATAATTGCAGATCCCGTGGTGTTCCAGCATAACGCCCTTGGGCTTTCCCGTAGAACCCGAGGTATAGATCAGATAGGCAAGATCCCACGGATTCACTTCAGCCTGAGGTGCCGAAGCGTCGGAGCAGCTGAGCAGGGTATCAATATCAACTGATTGTTCCGTCGGGAAATCCTTCATTCTTTCCTTTGTGGTAATAATATAGGAGGCTTCGCTATCCTCCAGGATATAATTTATCCGGTCGACCGGATATTCCGTATCACAGGGAATAAACGCGCCACCAGCTTTTAATATCCCGTACATGGCTATGATCATTCTGCTGTCCCTGGGCAGAAGGATCGCTATTTTCTCCCCGGGCCGGGCGCCGAGCTTGATAAGCCCATTGGCAGTACGGTTCATCAAGCTGTTCAGCCGGTCATAAGTAAATTCTCCGTCCGCTGCGATCAGAGCCTTGCGGTTTGGATATAATGCCGCCTGTTTGGCAAAAACTTGATGTAAAATTTTTTCTTCAATTTCCGCTCCGGGTTCTCTATTGAAGATTTTCAGAATATCCGCCTGTTTTTTGCTGACAATAGAGGTATGTTTCAGTAAATTTTCAGGACGTTCAACCAAATTTTCCACTGCCATCCCCAAAGCTTCGGCAAAGGTCTCCATCGTTCTCCCGGTGTACAGGGCATCGTTATACTGAACACAGACGCCGATCCGGCCGTTTATTTCCTTTATATGCACGGATATTTTGAATTTCGGAATCTGGGGAGTGATCTCTTCGATCAGTAATTCTTCTCCCCCAAGCAGGATTTTCTCATCCATTATTCCCAATTGACAGGCATACATAATCTGAGGCGCAAACCCATATTGGGCGGCTATTTTGGGAAAAGGAAAATCTTCATAGTCAATCGCTTTCATAAAGACATCCTTGGCTCCCTGGATAAATGCTCCGCCAGTCAGCTCTCCGTTGATCTGCAAGGATAGAGGCAGGGTCCTGACAAACATCCCCAGGCTGTTTTGAATATTTAAGTCACTGCGCCCGCTGCTGATCGTACAAATATGAATATCCCGGCTTCCGGCAAACCGGGAAATCGCATATGCCGCTCCTCCAAAGAAAAGATGGGCCGGCGTTATTTCATTGTCACCGCAATAGGAATCAATCTTGCTTTTATCCATCAAATAAACGGCTTCAGCTAATTTTCCCTCTTCCATTTTCCCGTTTAAGTCTGCCGGTATTTCGCTTGTGCCTGCAAAATCTTTAAATCTTGAAGCAAAATATTCCTCCGCCTCTTTATAAGAAGGAGTATTCTCTTTCCTAATCTCATCCTGCACGTAATTAAAATAAGAATATTGCTCCGGCCTTAATTTTTCCCCGTCATAAGCCTTTCCCAACTCCTGCAGAAAGATACGGAGTGAGGTGCCGTCGAAAATGATATGGTGAAAATCCGCAAACAGGTAGACATTGTCTGTGGTTTCGGCGACTGTCATTCTGTAAAGCGGCTCCTGCAGAATATCAAAAGGTCTGGGGAATTCCTTGCGGAAAAGAGGAATGCTGCTCTCTTCTATTTTGATATGATCGATATTTACCTCCGCCTCATCCGACCTGAACTGTCTGACTTCCGCTCCCTCCATTTTCAAGCGTGTCTGCAGGTACGGATGGGCGTTGACGACCTCTTCCAGCGCCGCGATTAATCTTTCCGGGCTAATCTTCCCGCTCATTTTAAGCATGACCGGTATGTTGTAGATGATTTCCCGGGGGCGCTTCATATAATCATAATAACCATCCATTCCGCCGCCTGCTGCGGGCGGCACAAATAGTAATGAA
>CAYXHK010000139.1:0-6121 GCA_964464665.1 uncultured Syntrophomonadaceae bacterium | reverse complement strand
ATATTGTGACCTTGATTGGCGCTAATGGGGCAGGGAAAAGCACCACCTTAAAAAGCATTGCCGGTCTGATGCATCCGCGAAGCGGTTCTATCCGCTTTAAAGGCCAGGAAATCAGTAAACTTTCGCCGGATAAAATCGTGGGGCGGGGTATTTCGCTGGTGCCGGAAGGGCGACGGGTTTTTCCGACGATGTCTGTTTTGGAGAATTTAAAGCTGGGGGCCTACCTGCGCCGGGATAAAGTGGAGATCGCCAAAGACCTGGAAGATATTTTTGAGCGGTTTCCCCGGCTGCGCGAGCGAAGCAAACAAATGGCCGGAACCCTGAGTGGGGGCGAGCAGCAGATGCTGGCCATTGGCCGGGCTCTAATGGCACGGCCGGAATTGCTTTTAATGGACGAACCCTCAATGGGGCTGGCGCCGTTGCTGGTAAAAGAGATCTTTGAGATAATTCGCAACATAAATTCCACCGTCTTCCTGGTGGAACAGAATGCTCAGATGGCTTTATCGATTGCTGATTATGCCTACGTTATTGAAACCGGCGAGATTGTCCTTTCCCGGCCAGCATCGGAACTGATCAACAGTGAAGAAGTCCGAAATGCGTACCTGGGCGGGACCAACTCGCTTAAGTCTTAGTTCCAATGTACCGCCAATAATTTGAGAGGAGGATAAATATGAAAGTCAGGGACCGAATGACGGTGAATGTTAAGACGATTCAACTGGACAGCAGCATCAATGATGCTTTCAGAATCATGAATGAAAACAGTTTTCGGCGACTTCCGGTAATGAACCAGAAGCAGCATCTGGTGGCTATAGTAACTCTATCCGACTTGAATCAAGCCTCACCCTCAAACGCCACTGCGCTGAGCGTCCATGAGCTTAACTACTTGCTGGCCAGGACCAAGATTAAGGATATTTTGCCGGCTAAGCCCAAACTGATGATCATTGGCCCTGATGAATACATAGAGGCGGCAGCAAACGTGATGATTGAGAATAAAATCAGTTCGCTTCCCGTGGTGGATAATGGGGAGTTGGTGGGAATCATCACTGAAACGGATATCTTTCATGCTTTGGTGGAATTTTTGGGGGTAAAAAAACCGCATACCCGGATTGATGCTTATGTGGCGGACCAGCCCGGGCGACTGGCTGAAATCACCGGCTTGATTGCCTCCCGCGGGATCAACATCTTGAATACGCAACTATACTACGACGAGAAACTGGCGCGTTACAAGGTGATTATGCGGATTGACGACCTGGAGCAGTATCAGGAAATCAGCCGCGCCTTAACCGACCACGGGTATGAAATCGAGTCTATTATTGTCAGGCCATGAATAAGTTATGGCCAACCGAATAAGTTTTAGTCAACCCAATAGTTTTTAGCCAATAAAAATTTATATTAAGGAGGAGATAAGGTGAAAATTAAGTCGAGTAAAAAATGGGCCTTTTTGTTAATCGCGGTATTCTTGGTATCGATCGTTGCCGGTTGCGGTGGCGGCGGCGAGAAAACCCCGGCTCCGCAAAACGAGATTAAACTGGGTTTCTTAGGCGCTAAAACCGGCGCGGTTGCCAATTATGGCATACCCGGCGAAAAGGGTATGAAAATGGCTATTGAAGAGCTCAACGCCAAAGGCGGCGTACTGGGGAAAAATCTAGTCGGTCTTTATGAGGACAACAAGGGTGAAAGTGCCGACATCGCCAACATCACCACCAAATATATCACTGTGGATAAGGTTACGGCCCTGGTCGGCGACCCTTGTACCGGCTTGACCAAAGTTGCGGCAGACATTGCCCAGAAGAATCAGGTAGTTATCTTTTCAGCGGGCGCTACCGGCACGGGCGTAGTGGAAATTGGGGATTTTGTATATCGGAATACCATGCTCGATTCTATTGCCGTACCCACCGTGGTTGATTGGATGATCAAGACCAAGGGCTGGAAAAACATCGCGATAATCACCTCCCTAAATAATGGCTACAGCACCGCTTTGACTCCGGTGTTTAAGGATGCCATCGTAAAACAGGGCGGCAACATCGTGCTGGAAGATTCGATTAACGACAAAGAAACCGACTTTACCGCGCAAGTGACCAAGATTAAGAATGCCAAGGCAGATGTACTCGTCTTTACCGGTTATTACCAAGAAGCAGCCTTGATTATGAACGAAGCTAAAAAACAAAACGTGGATATTTCCTTAATCGGCGGCGACGGCCTTTATGGACAGGATCTGTATAAGTTGGGCGGCAGCGCGGTAGAGGAAAAAGTTATTTTCTACTGCGGTTTTTCCACGGATCAACCTAGTCCCGAGACGGCTAAATTCATCCAGGATTATAAAGCCAAATACGGTGAAGACCCGGATATGTTCTCCGCTCAATACTATGATGCGGTGATGATCCTGGCTAAAGCCATGACTGATTCCAACAGCACCGACCCCAAAGTGTTCAAGAATGAACTGGCAAAACTTAAGGATTATAAGGGTGTTTCCGGCAATACCACCATCGGCGCTGACCGGGAACCGGTTAAGAGTCCGGTCTTCTTGCAGACCGTGAAGAACGGCGCTTTCTCCCTGGTTGATAAGCTGCCGGTAAACCTTTAAATTTAATTATAGCTTTCAGTTAAATATGGGTTAATTTAACTCAACATTCAACATTAGCTTAAATAGGTTAAGTTAAACAAGTTGGCTAAAATCACTTTGTCAACAACTTGAAGTCCATAATAAACCTTTAATCCCAATCGGCCTTCAGGCCGGCAATAACCCACCCGGCTCAGGGTGGGCTATTGCCGGGTTGTTTCGTTAGGCAGTCTGGCTTTTAAGAATCTGAGCCTATGGCATCAGGCATTATCTAAAAATTTTATCATAGTAAAAAGTTATCATATTAGAATTAGAGCATCTGCAATCATGCAGCACCATCACCCATCGCTGATCACGCAACTGGCAGCAGTTTTACTAAGCTTTGGCAAAATTGTCAACAAGGCAATGGATATAGGAGAAGGTTCATGTTTCTGCAACAGCTATTAAACGGGATTACCCTCACATACGCGCTGATTGCCTTAGGGTATACCATGGTCTACGGAATCGTGCAATTGATCAACTTTGCGCACGGCGAAATATACATGTTTGGTGCCGCAGTCGGGCTGTTTCTGGTCACGGTGGCTGGCTTCAGCCTGTTTCCGGCCATGCTGGGGGCCATGCTTTTTTGTATGCTGCTCGGGGTATTGGTCGAGCGCATTGCGTACCGGCCTCTGCGCGGCAAATCCTCCCGTCTTTCCGCGCTGATTAGTGCCATCGGGGTTTCCATCTTTCTTTCCACCCTGATGCTGCTGATCGCTGGCCCTAACACCCGACGTTATCCGGAAGTAATTGACGGGACCACATTTCAGGTTGGTTCCCTGGAATTATCCTCTATGCAAATTATCATTTTGGTGGTAGCCGCAGTACTTATGATCGGTCTGCAGCTGATGATTCAAAAGACCCGCCTGGGTATGGCCATGCGGGCGGCTTCCGAAGATCTGGATGCGGCTTATTTGATGGGCATCAATGTGAACCGAATCATCTCCCTGACTTTTGCCATTGGTTCGGCACTGGCCGCGGCCGGCGGGGTGATGGTCGGCGTTTATTATAATGCGGTCTTTCCTTATATGGGCACCATGGCGGGGTTGAAGGCTTTTTCCGCCGCAGTGCTGGGAGGGATTGGCTCCATCCCCGGGGCCATGCTGGGCGGACTCACCCTCGGGATTTTGGAAATCATGGGCGTGGCCTTTATATCTTCTTCTTATAAAGATGCAATTGCCTTCGGTATTTTAATTTTAGTGCTGATCATCCGTCCTCAGGGGCTGCTCGGGAAAAAGGTCAGCAAAAAGGTATAGGAGACAGTTATGGATGCATTTGTAGCGCAATACATCGATCCCTACTATCTAAGAATCATTATAATTATCGGCTTTAATATTATTTTAGCCCTGGGATTAAACCTGATCACGGGCGTAACCGGCCAGCTGTCGATGGGGCATGCCGGTTTTATGAGCTTGGGAGCTTATACCTCTGCGATTCTCTCCATCCATACCGATCTCCCCTTCATCCTGGTGCTCCTGGCCGGCGCGGCAGCGGCCGCAATATTTGGGGTTATAATTGGCATCCCCTCCCTGCGGCTGGAGGGCGACTATCTGGCGATTGTCACCATTGGGTTTGCGGAAATCGTCAAGGTTTTTTTCCTGAATTTTGAACCGGGCGGCAAGGCAGTCGGTCTGGCCGGCATTCCGCAGCATACCACTTTCAGCTTAGTGTTTATAACCGTGATCGTGGTGATCGCTTTAAACGCCATTCTGCTCAATTCGCATACCGGCAAGGCCCTGTATGCGATCAGGGAAAATGAGATCGCGGCTCAGGCTTGCGGAGTGAATACTACTCAATTCAAAATAATGGCCTTTGCCCTGGGCGCTTTTTTAGGCGGGCTGGGCGGCGGACTTTATGCGGGATACATGTATTACATCAATCCCGTGGAGTTTGGCTTTATGAAATCGATTGAAATATTAAACATGGTGGTGCTCGGCGGTATGGGCAGCATTCCAGGCGTTATACTAGGGGCGACGATTCTGACCATAGCCCCGGAAATGCTGCGGGTGCTGGCAGATTATCGGCTGCTGTTTTATGGGGCTCTGCTGGTCCTGTTGATGGTCTTTAGACCGAATGGCCTGCTGGGGAATGTACGCTGGTACGATCTTAAAAAAGCCTGGCAAAAAAAGAGGTGAAAACGTGCCTATCTTGCAGTTAAGCGGAATCAGCATGGATTTTGGCGGTTTACGCGCGATTGATTCAGTTGATCTAAGCGTTGAAGACCACCAGATCTTCGGAATCATCGGTCCGAATGGGGCTGGTAAAACGACTATCTTTAACGTGATTACCGGGATTTATCAGCCGGTAGAGGGAACCTTGTTTTTCAAGGGCCGGGATTTGAAGAAAGTCTCGCCTTATAAAATAGCCCGCTTGGGTGTGGCTCGGACTTTTCAGAACATCCGCCTTTTTTCCAAACTGTCGGTGCTGGACAACCTGCGGGTAAGCGCGCACAGCATCAGTAAAGTAAACGTCCTGGCCAATATGTTCGGTCTGCCGGGTGCCCGCCGGGAAGAAAAGGCAATTGCTCAAAACTCGGCCGAACTTTTGGATATGCTCGGGCTTTACGAAAAGCGAATGGAATTTGCGGACAGTCTGGCTTATGGCGAGCAGCGGAAGTTGGAGATTGCCCGGGCCTTGGCTCTTAAACCAAGCCTGCTGTTGCTCGACGAACCGGCAGCCGGGATGAATGCCTCGGAAAAAGTGGAGTTAATGGATACGATTAAAAAAATCCGCGACCAGATGCAGCTGACCATCATCCTGGTGGAACACGATATGGAACTGGTCATGAATATCTGTGAGCGCATTGCGGTTTTGGATTACGGACGCAAAATTGCCGAAGGGACTCCAGAATTTGTCCGGAACGACGAAAGAGTCATCCAATCTTACCTAGGGATGGGCGCATGAAAAAGTCGGTCATCTTACTGGCTTTATTTTTCGTGGTTATCTGCCTGGCGACTTCTTCAATCATGCTGCGGTTTTGCACTGCCCCGGCTGCGGTTACTTCTTTTTACCGCCTCGGCTTCATTGTCTTAATCATTGGCCTGGCGCAGGCCGGCCCAGTGTACCGCGGCTTTAAGAACCTCTCCCGCCGGGACTTTTTGCGCGTGGCCGGGGGAGGCACTTTTTTAGCTTTACATCTGGCCTTCTGGATGGAATCGCTCAATCACACGAGTGTTTCCAGCTCGGTTTTATTCACCAATTTGCAGGTTATCTTTGTGTTCATGTTTTCCCTGCTGATTCTAAAAGAAAAGCTGAATTCCCAGTTGGTGGCGGGGATCGTGATTGCCATAGCCGGCAGCCTGATCATCGGCGGCGGGGATTTGCGGCAGGGAAAGATCTACGGCGATATGCTGGCCTTAGCCAGCGGCTTGTTTATTGCGGTCTATCTGATCGTGGGCAAAGAAGTCCTGGCCCGCGTCAACATCATGGCCTATACGGTTCTGGTGTCCGGTGCCGCTGCCCTGGTTCTTTTGATTTACAACGCATTAAGCGGTATTCCGCTTGGGGGATATCCTAAGCTTG
>CAYXHK010000138.1:0-6132 GCA_964464665.1 uncultured Syntrophomonadaceae bacterium | reverse complement strand
AGAAACGAAACCCCAAAGGACACCGTAAGCCGGTGGACTTTGGGGTTAAGCATTCGATTTTAATTATTAAGATATCTGTTTACTAATGGGAGCAGCGCAATTAGCCGGCTTTATGCATCCTGGAATATCGCAAATCCTAAAGTACTGATTGTCGTCAGCAGGATTGCCCAAATCACTATACCGATACTCATCCAAATCATAAGGCGTCTGGGCGGTGCTCCTAACGCGATTCCTACCGCTGCCCCTAGGGGTGCGCCAGTTATTAGGGGTGACAACATGCCCAGTCCGACCACTCCGTACTTTTCCCAGACTTTATAAATCCGTCCTTTCTTTTTTTCATCCTTTTCCTTCTTCCTTAACAACCACGCGCGCAAGCGATCCCCAAAGAAAATAATTAAAACTGCTGCAATAATGGAACCTAACGCAGACGCTGTACCATTGAGCAAAGGATGAAGTTTTAAAGCGGTTCCAGCCGGAATTGCTACCCAAAGCTCCAAAATTCCCAAACTGGCAACTGTAATAAATTTGATCAAAACTTCCAATGCTTTTAAACCTCCACCAGTCAGATCAAGGAAATTTCCAGATGATTAATTAAACATTTAATTCTAACTCCATGAATCTTGCCCCTTTAATTGGATTATATACATAAGGTGCAATATCATAGAAGCCAAATGCTTCATACAAGCTTAGCGCGTTTTTCAATGTTTCAAGCGTATCCAGCCTGACGTAACGGTAATTTAGTCTTTTTGCTTCTTCAATTACCATTGTAACAAGCTTTCTGCCAATTCCCAGATCCCTAAACTCATCCCGGACATATAACCTTTTCATTTCGCCGATGTTTTCAGAAATTTTACGCAGGGCAATGCATCCGGCTCCTTGGCCGTTAAATAAGGCTAAGATTAAGATCCCATCCGGTGGCGCATACTTTCCTGGCAAAGCCTTGAGCTCTGTCTCAAAATCTTGAAAAGAAAGGTCTATATTCAGAAAACGATTATATTCCAGAAAGAGCTGTTTGAGTTCTTCTAACTGGTCTGGTTCCTTTTCCTTCACCTGCTTAAATTCTATATCCAGCTTCTGCAAGTCAGCACTCATAAGACTATGCCCCCAGTTTATAGCATTACTCTTTGAAAATCATCCCTAGGCTTTCCGTGATTTAAACTTCTCTGGTTTTTCAACCTTCATCCTGATGATAGTGCCACATTCAGTACAAACATCCGCTATTATGGCACTTCCAGTGGTAAATACTTTTCCAATCGGTGTCAAAGTTGCATAACCAGATAGCTTTCCTTTTCCAATTTTGTTATTCCCGCAATCAGGGCATCTTATTTCAGAATACATTGACGCACCCCATTTCTTTACTGAAACGCTCAAGAAACTTAAGCATTATTGTTTTTATAACTTAAGCCGTGTCCGTACTCATACATTTCGCTCCCATTAGGATTGTATATCGTTACCGGGAGCTTCCCAGTTGGATTTATTTTTCCAAAAATCGTGGCAACGGATGCTTCAAAGCTCTCATTGTTAAAGGAATATTGAGCAAGGTATGCCGGTACACTTGGGTACGCCATTATATCGTAAGGATTTCTGATCCCTAATGCTATAACTGGAACACCAATGTCTAATATGGAGTTCATCAAAGACATTTGGACCGTTGTTGGTGCCCGCCCGGCAGCTGTGGATGTATATGTTCCAAAGATAATGTATTTTGCCTCCCTCAATTGTGCAATCTGTTCCTCCTGAAAAAAAGCAGAATCCTCTTTATTGTCTTTGATATCGATGAATATCACGTTTTCATGATAATTCTTAACTGCCTTTAGGAGTGAAGTAGCATATAATGAGGAATTGCCCACTACGGCAATTGTATCTGACGCATCTGCTTTAATGGGTAAATAGCCTTCATTCTTAAGAACTGTAATGGATTTTTCCGCAACTTCTCTTTCCAGGCTTTTATGTTCCGCTGACCCTACAGCCTCCAAAGAATTCGCCAAACGTGTCTCAAGGGATTCTTTTACATCCCGTTTAATTATGCCCCTATTTAACTTTAGCGTAAGAATTCGCTCTACGGATTGATTAATCCGTGAATGGGAGATTTCTCCTTTATGAATAGCCTGGTACAGAGCCTTTGACACCTCATCGATGCCTACCGGCATTAAAAGGATGTCAGTCCCGGCTTTAACAGCACGCAGGGCCGCTTCTGTGGGTCCAAAATTATCCACAATGGCGCCCATGTTCATCGCATCGGTTATGATCACTCCCTTAAATCCCATCTCTTCACGCATCAGTTCTGTAAGAACACGATAGGAAAGGGTAGCCGGGAGAGAAATTTCCCTTCCGTCTTTTACAGAAATAACCTTGGTACTATCGATTTCAGGGAAGGTAACATGAGCGGTCATAACCGCATCAATTCCTGATTCCATGGCCTTTTTAAATGGATATAGTTCTATTTCCTTTAACCGGTCCATTGTATAGGGCACTTCAGGCAGCCCCAGGTGTGAATCAACTTCTGTGTCACCATGGCCGGGAAAATGCTTGGCTGTTGACGCAATACCCGCTTCTTTTAGTCCCCTCATAAAGGCCTTGCCCAGCGAAGAAACAAGTTCAGGATCTGAGCCAAAGGAGCGAACCCCAATTACCGGGTTGTCCGGATTAATATTAACATCCATAACCGGAGCAAAATTCATATTGATCCCTACTGAGTTTAACTCCTCTCCTATGGCTTTTCCCACCTTTTGCGTTAAATCTTCTGATTGGGCAGCCCCCAAGGCCATATTCCCGGGAAAAGAAGTTCCCTCCTGGAGCCTGGTGACAATTCCACCCTCCTGATCTACCGAAACAATCAGGGCAAATTTATCAGCAGCATTTTGATAAGCATCCGTCAGTCTGGTCATCTGCTCTCTAGTCACCGTGTTTTCTTTAAAAAGTATGACCCCACCGATATGGTAATCTTTAATTAGTTTTTGTATTTCTGGATTTATTGCTGTAACATTTTCTCCCTTCCATTTCCGAAAGTCAGGCATTAACATCTGACCCACCTTTTCTTCTACGCTCATATTTCTTATGGCATTCGTGATCAGATTGTAGCGACTTCCATTTTGTTTTACCATAGACGCCTGGCCCATGTTCTTATCCATTTTAATGGTGATTTTATCTGTAAACTTTCCATCGGTTGCAGTAATGTACGCGCTGCCCCCTGCTCCGGTAAGCACTACATGGCCATTTTCATCTACGGTAGCCACAGATTTATTAGAAGAACTCCATTTGATTTTGTCTCCAAGGGTAAAGCTGCCATCTTGGTTTACATGGAGAGCATTTAATCCAATCTCATTATCTGTTATCTCCCTGGTGACTTGTGGGATGTTTAAATCAACGACCAGATCCCTATAGACCATTGACGCCTCTGCTTCCATCGTCCTCCAAGGACACATGGAAGTGGCAAGAAAAACTGTAACAAGGATAAATATAATACCCCTTTTTATAAACCCTCTCATAACGTATTCCCTCCCGTAGTTAATTCTGAAATCGTAAAGATATCCCTTCTGCATGTGCTTCAAGTTCATTGCATCAGAAAATGCAATTCTTCTTACGCCATGCTTACCAGCATCTTCTCTAATCTCCTTATCTTGTCATTCATACCCTGCATAAACGCTAAGGCTAATTTTGGGTTTTCCCCAATTAAAGCTTGAATTCTTTTACGAGAGTACGCCAAGGTTACTACTTCACCCAAGATAGCTTCTGCAGTAACCGATGACTGCCCTGCTCCAATAATAGCCTCTTCGCCAATAAAGCCCCCCCTGCCTGCAACAGCCAAGGTACCCTGCCAACCGCCTGCTGAGCTGCGGCTAACTTCCACAAATCCATCCATAATCAGATAAAACTGATCATTGATCTCGTCTTCCCAGAGAATATCACGTTCATCCTCAAAGTTTTTCTGAACAGCCAAGCCGGCAAGGAGCTCAACCTCTTGCGAAGAAAGTCCCGCCAAGAATGGCACGCTGCGGATAAACTCGATTCTTTCATGCAAGGCTTGACGAAGGATCCCCTCCATTTGAGCGGGCTTCAGTTCTTCCCAATTGAACCCTAATTTCGCCAATAACTCATTGGTTTTATCCGCAAGCACAGTAAACCTGGTTTCCTCTTGCCCACTCGAAGCGCTGCCCTCGTCCAGCCAGCCAAAATGGAGCATAATGCTTTCAACATACTCCTTGGCGCCGGCCTGATCGTAGTGATTGTATAGATAATCGATAAACTCGGGAAGTTCCACAGCCTTAACGTTAACTCTTAAGGATTCATCGGTTAAAACCTCAGATAGCTTGACTGTCTGGGAGTTATAAATATGATAGGTTTCATTAACCAAAGCCTGACGATCAAATAACAGTATGACTGCTTTGGCCACCCGATCTACATAGGAAAATTCTGCTTCGTCCATGCTTTTAGGTACGACTCCCAGGTTGACAAACGCTTTAAGCAGGGAGTAAAAGGCGTTGTCTTCAATATTATCCTGGTAACGCCCAGATTCGGAATGGAAAACAATATTACCGATGCGGAAAATATTTGTTGACAGCTTATTTCTTGCCTCAAGAACTGCTTTTTCCGCTTCCAGCTTAGTTTTTAAATAATAGTTGTCAAGTTCTTGACCGATATCACTGTCATCTTCAGTAAAAACAACCTGATTTTGCTTGGCTACGGTTCCGGATGCTATAGAAGCGGTCGAAATATAGTTAAAGTCTTTCTTCTTTCCAGCTTGGGCAAACTGCAGTAACTCCTGCGTCCCCTTAACATTGCTTTGCCAGAATTCGCTATAATGCCCATAGTGCCTGACGTTACTAGCCGAATGGATAATGACGTCAATTTTTTCTGCCATTTCAGCGTAGATTTCGTCTGATAAACCTATGTTTTCTTTTTCCAGGGATCCGTGCAGCACCGTTGTTCGACTTTCAATGTCGAACTCCATCCAAGCCTCTTCCCCAAAATAATACCTTACTTTTTCTCGCAGTCGCTCCTTAGCGTGAGCATTGTTATCGCCCCGAATAAGCAAGTAGATGTGGCCAGACGTCGACAGGAGGAGCTCCTTAAGGAGATGAATTCCTAAATATCCGGTCACTCCAGTTAACAGGATCTGCTGATAAGGTATACCTGCGGCTAAATCCATTTGCTTATAGCTTTGATTGGCCAACTGATAAGCACGTTGCCGCTCAGTTACTACCAAATCCACTGGTTCCTGGGCTGAAGCTATCTCCTCAAATCCTTGGGCCATTTGTTTTAACTCTGCCAGCTTATTCTTTAAGTTATTGGTCTTATAAGATAATTGATTTGCCAAAGCTGCAATAGTTTGATATTCAAAAAGCTGATTAACGCTAACTTCAAAATTCTTCTGCAGCTTCGCCGCAACAGCTACTGCCTTAAGGGAGTGCCCCCCCAAGCTAAAGAAGTTATCATGGACGCCTACTTCATTTATTCCAAGTACTTCCCGCCATACCTGGGCAATTTTCAATTCTGCGGGAGTGGTTGGCAGATCGGAACTGTCGCTTCTTTTCTCCGTTAAGTCAGGTAAAGGGAGTGCCCGACGATCCACCTTGCCATTGGCCGTCAGAGGAATGACGGGCAATTGGATCAAATATGCCGGAATCATATAATCCGGCAGCAAAATGCCGAGATAGTTTTTCAAGTGAGTATCGGATAGATGAGTCTCGGCATCAAGCATAGCATAATAAGCCGCCAGGAATTTTTCCCTTCGTCCATCAGTCAGATCTAACACCACTGCACCGGAGACTCCTGGATATTGTAATATTTGCTGCTCAATTTCTCCCAGTTCAATGCGGTAGCCGCGAATTTTTACCTGTTGATCGACCCGACCTAAGAATTCCAGGTTGCCGTCCGGCAGCCACCTCACCAAATCACCGGTCTTATACATCTTGGCGTTTACTTCCCCCGTACGGAAAGGATTTTCCACAAACTTTTCCCTAGTCAGTTCAGGCTGATTGAGATAGCCTCGAGCTAACTGAGCGCCGGCTAGACATAATTCTCCCGGCACACCAATAGGCTGCAGCTGACCATAGGGGTCCAATACATATGCCCAAGTATTGGCCAACGGCCCACCAATCGGAATATTGGAATAAGGCTTGTCAACTTGAA
>CAYXHK010000137.1:0-6338 GCA_964464665.1 uncultured Syntrophomonadaceae bacterium | reverse complement strand
AGGTTAGTAATTGAAGCGAAGCAAAAGGAAGCAAAAAGAACGTCCCCTTGCTTCACTAATCACAAGGCCTTATTTTCGTACTAGGCCTCAGTGGTCAACTGCAGCGGTGCCTGGCGTGGCACAAATCCATCTTTTTAACACTTGTCAAACCTTGATATCAGCTGCGCGAATCGAGGGTCCTTTTAAGTTCTTCCACCTCACTAAACGCTAAAATAATTTCCGCATATCCCATACCTTCTTTAAGCAGACGTATTTGCCTTTTTGCCGGGCACTCTAAAGAATTTGCCCCGTTTATCAAGCGCCCTAAATATACTTCTTCGCCAAGATTTCTTTTTTTTAACCCTTCCCAGGCAATCGCCACCAATTTATCAATAAAAGTATAGATATTATCATGTGGGACAAACGTTTCTTGACAAACTGCCTTACGCCGCAGTTCTGAGTTTGTAATATCAATCTTGTTTTCTCTCCAAAAGTCATTGACTAAATCCCTAGCCTTTTGAAAATTATCTGAAATACCAGTGTAAAAAGCAGTAGGTATAAATACCTCTGCCAAAGGTTGAGTGCAAGTATGCCTTATTTCAATTGTTCCATATTTGCTGACCGCAATGGGCTCAAGCGAGCGAAAGCAGGCGATGTCTTCCCCTGAATTCTCTCTGTCTGCAAAATACTCGGAAAATTTAACGGGTTGGATCGGCTTAAATCCCTTACTAACGTCACTAGCCACAAAGATCTTTAGGTTCATCAAATGATTAACAACATCTTCAACTGAACCATACATCTGATCAGTAGCTTCTGTATTTGGTGCCTCACACAACTTCCAGAGTGTATCCCTAAAACACAGGGTTTGCTTCTCCATTTCCTTTAGCAGGCTTACGGGAAGCTTTGCTTTCCAATCACTGGTTTGTTCAGATCGGAAGGGAAGGGAATTTGCAAAAAGCAGTCCGTCCACAAAGGCTAACTTCCCCAAAAGGTTCAAATAATCCGGAAGAGCCGGAAGAGTTATGTCAAGATGAGTCTGGGTTGCAGCACAAAATGCATGAAATATTTCTCCGTTGTGATGGGTTGTGAATTTTTTTAAAAACTCCGCCTTAGCCATCATGGATGGCGTATTCAGGGGGGTGGCATTGGCATATGCAGCATAGGGATTCGTTCCCATGCCGCATATGAGGTAATTATGTGTTTTCGCCAGTTCCTGTAAAGCAGCTAAATATCTATAGAAACTGTCGGCTATCTCCTTGATGCTTTTTTTTCTCCCCATTGAAAACTCAATGGTGTTCAAGCTGGTTTCAAAGGAAAATACATCTCCATTGTCATTGACCGCTTCAATCGGAAAGCCATCCAGGGTAAATGTGATAGGCCTGAATCCAAATCTCTTTGCCAAGAGATCCAGCATAGCCTTCGCAAATTCAGGCTCCACCGGTTGCTTAGCCAGATTCACTACCGGCATTTCAATCTCAACGCCAACATACTGCTTTGCTTTCCCAATAAACTTTTCAATAAAGTGATGATATATTAATTCTTCCGCTCTGCTTCTCATTTTGGCATCTGCTCTTCTCTTCCACTTGTTCTCCGAACCGCCACAATGGTAATATCGTCAAATTGTGGGGCTTCCGCAACAAAAACATCCACATGCGCCTTGATTCCGTTAATCACTTCATGTATGGGCAGCCCTTGCAACGCTTTTACAGCATCTAACAAACGGGTATCCCCATAAAGCTCATCGTCCTTATTGGTTGCTTCTGTAACACCATCTGTATATAAAACAAAGGTTTCCCCTTTCAGAAGCTGCAGGTTCATAGTTGAATATTTAATTCCTTCCATCGCGGCTAACGGAAGCTTAGGTTTAACCGGAATGAATTCAACTTTGCCATCGTTGTGAATAATAACTGGAGGATTATGACCAGCGCAGGCATAAGAAACCTCTCCGGTTTCAATATCCACAAATGCCACATAAGCAGTTACGAATAAATCTGCCGGATTATCCTTACAAAGCAGATTGTTGGCTATGCTTAACAGCTCGTCAACCTTTAAATTATTTGCTTGGGCAGCTGTCTTAATAACCATTTTGGCAACTGTCATAAATAGAGCGGCGCCAACCCCTTTTCCGGATACATCTGCAACCACCAGGCAAAGTTTATCCTCACCAACCAAGAAGAAATCATAGAAATCTCCCCCTACTTCCTTGGCCGGAAGCATCATTCCAGCAACATCGTAGCTCGGGCAGTCAATCTTCTTTGGCAGCATGCCAAGCTGGATATCCCTGGCCAAATCCAGCTCGGATTCCAATCTCTGCTTATCTGCTGCAGTTTTGGCTACCTGTCCCATGAATTCTTTTAAGCGAATGGTCATGCCATTAAACGTTGCAGCCAGCATACCTATCTCATCCGAACCAAGGTCTGCAAATTCATAATCCAGATTTCCTTCTCCAATAACCTTTGCTCCATCAGCTAAAGCTTCGACCGGCCTTGTAATAGACTTGCTAAGCCTTGTAGCAGTCACAAAGACCAGGATCAAAAGCGCTAAGCTTATAATCAGAAACAAAACGAACACCTTTTGTGTTTCTTTAGTAATTACCTGTTCCATTTTGACACCGGTATTGGAAACTGATTCAGCAACAGACTGCACCGGCGCCATCATCAAATCATAATCAAGTACTGTTACCAAAAGCCAGTCCGTTGATTTAATCTGAGCAAAACCGATGATGGAATTCTCGTCGGAATAATAATCTGATATCGGTGTTTCTAAATTAATGCTTTCTTTAAACTTTTTAAAATAGGGCTCATTCTCCGTTTCTTCTATACCTAGTGAGCTGAGCAACACGGTTCCCTGCCGGCTCATGATAAATGCTGAAACAAAAGAACTGTTTTCTACCTGTAGTGTCTTTTCGGAAATTTCACTGACTCGAAGATCAACCGCCAGCACTCCAATGAGAGTACCTTGGCGATCATAAATTGGCGTAGCACAAGTTATGTATTTTCTGGAATCCGTACCAGTGTAAAGATCCGACCAGTTGACAGCACCTGCGGCTACAGCATCCTTATACCAGTCTCTTGTGCGCATATCGGCTTTTTCGACCGCTTCGTAAAAGGTATTGGTGCTTGAAATAACCATTCCATTTTCCAGCACAAGGTAGGCCAAAGAGATATTCGGCTCAATACGCAAAATGTTGTCAAACATTGGTGTCGCGGCACTTAAGATTTTAAGTGTTTCGCGGACTTCCTGATCGCTTATGTCTGCTGCCTGGGAGATAATATACTCCTCATGTCTGCTGATTGGGGCCGGATTCAAGGTTCCGCCGGTATTATACAGGGTTTCAATATCACCTTTCAGCGTATTAAGCTCACCCATAATTCTCTCAAAATCTATGTTAATGGTCTGAGCATAAAAGCTGGCCAAAGAGATAGCGAGTTTTGAACTGCTTTGGGTAATTTCAGTGACATTTTGCTCGTAGAGTTCGCCAATAGCTGCTTTATTCGCTTCTTGGAACGTAGCTTTAATATCATAGAATCCAAAAATTGAAACCGTGCATATTAAGACAGTGACCAATAAGGCTAAGCCCAAAAGAGCTAATAAGATTTTTTTACCAATGCTCATACTATACCCTCCGCCATCATAACGATTATAATCTAATAATCATATTGTTTAGACCAAGACTCGTAGTATAATCCACCTTTTTTGCCATCTTAAAGATGAGCTTAAGCCCCATACTATCATCTAGGTCACTGTCTGCATATTCATTGGATTTTTCCATTGCTGTTTTATAATACTCCAGAGGATTAAATTTCCTGCCCCCACAGCGAAAGCGCATAGTAATCAAATCATCCCGGACAAATATTCTGACATTAATTGACTCATTGTATTTATCTTCAAATACATGTTTCAGCATGAGCAGGAGTATTTCTTCAATAGCTAAACTTATAACCATTGTTTGTTTTGGATTCAAGCTGCAATTCTCGCAAAAATCGCTTATTTTTTCTGAGCATTTCAGAACATCCTGAACATTGGTATCAACAGAAAAAGAAATAAATCTTCCTTCATCTACGTCACGGTGATTTAAGAGCAGTACACCACTCAGTTCTTTCTCCTTACGGCGTGTCTGCCTGGCAGCAATTATTATCACTAGAAGCGTTAAAAGCTCGCCGATCGAAAAACTAATCCAGATACCGTAAATCCCCAAGGCTTTGGCCAGAATAAAAGCTGCTAAAACAACAAATAAAAGTCCTCTGCATAGCGTAATCAGATTAGCAATTTTGGTTCTTCCTATGGTCATGTAGTAGTAGACGAATATCTGATTCACAATAACGCCTATCAAACTAAAAGAACAGATGATAAGAGCCGGAATAGCTATACTTTGTTGATCGGCAGAAGTCAGTCCGAACAACAGGCTTATTTGTCTGGAAAACACGCTAATTAAAATACTGAATACCACCATCGTGGTAATTCCAATTTTAACTGCCAGCCTAAACACTTTCTTAATGCTTGATACATCATGTTCACCGTAGAATACGCCAACTAAAGGCGATACCGTCTGCGAAATCCCCGAAACAACAGCCTGGGCCAACGTATTTATACTATTGACAAAAGCGAAGCTCGCGACGCCAACCGGCCCTCCGGTTGAGAAGATAATCACATTTAACATAAAAATCCTGATTACTGAATAAAAGTTGTTAAGTGCGGGCGCGCTTCCCACAATTATTATCCCATTGACGAGCCGAATAGAATGCCTAATTGATACAAAGCGAAACCCTCCTCCTTTAATGAAAAGGAACGGAAACAAAATGATGACTGCAACCAAAGAACTTAGGACCGTAGCAATTGCCAAGCCAAACATACCTAAACCCATAACGATAATAAAAAATAAATCCAGCCCAATATTCAGCACTGCCATGATTAGAAACATAATCATACCCAGATGGGCTCTTCCTTCAATCCTGAAAAAATTGAGAGGTATGTATACAGCCATAATAAAGATTGAACCGGGGATCAAACCTCGGGTGTATTCATATACCATACTATGAAGTTCTTGGCCATCACTCAAAATATTTACGATGGGATCCAAAAAGATAAGTCCGGCAATGCTTATCAATCCGCCCAGAAAAAGAACCAGCAATGTAGCAAGCGTGAAGATTTTATTTGCCGTTTTCTTGTTTTCTCTCCCTAAACTGATTGATGCCATTGTGGAAGAGCCAACGCAGATCAAGGTTCCAAGGGTTGTAAATAGGAAAAATAAAGGATTCACCAGA
The DNA here is from genome assembly GCA_964464665.1 of uncultured Syntrophomonadaceae bacterium. Lineage (GTDB taxonomy): Bacteria > Bacillota > Ch66 > Ch66 > Ch109 > CAYXHK01. The sequence goes on along the minus strand of CAYXHK010000137.1, from coordinate 1,095 downwards.
CTCATGGCAGCCAGTGCATCACTCCCCAGCACTCTTCCGGCAATGATATGGTCAACCATGAAGCTGATATTCCCGCCGAGGATAGCAAATATGGACGGAATCACATACTTTCGAAAACTCAGGTTGACCAAATAGTGATTATCCTTCATAATTCCTTCATAATTCCTTTTTTAATTCCTACACAAATCTTTCGCCAATTTTCCAGATACTCAAATTGAAATACCTGCGTAATAAGCCACTTACTACTTTATGGTCTGCCCTATGGGTATTGGTTACTCTATGGTCAGGATTTCTGCAAAACCCGTAACCTCAAAAATCTCCCTGATTGTTTCATTAACCTTAACAATCGTCATTTTACCTTGCTTATTCATCTGCTTCTGCGCAGCTAGAATGACGCGAAGTCCGGCACTGGAAAGGTAGACTAATTCTGCAAAATCCATAATGAGTTCGGTTATTCCTTCCAAGTTTGCTTTTAGTTCCACCTCTAACTGGGGAGATGTATTGCTGTCCAGCCTGCCCTCTAACGCCAACGTTAATTTGCTTCCAACCTGTGTTTTGTTGATTTTCATACTTATCCCCTCTTTTTAATATTTTTCAGCGAAAATGCAGCATGCCCCAGGGATCCCCTTAATCCCCAATCAGTTGCTCCTCATATTTTAAAACCTTGTAATTAATTTGAATTCTACATTTTTTTACTATTACCTGCAATTACCTCCAATTAATTATAATCCTTCGACATATTGTTTGGATGAAGAGGATGGTGTCTTTACCTTGCGGGTGGCATTGCCGATGGAGAACATCAGTAACCCGCCGGTAGTATAGTGTTATAGCTGCAGCAAAAATATAAAGACGCTGATTTCTCAACGCCTAGTCAAGTTCCCTTTTCCAACTAGAAGCATGAATATGACTTATTGTTTTCGCATCTTGAACCGTTGCTCGCTTTACAAACATAAAATCACCTTAATCATGTCGTTTTCTAAGTAATCCGAAGTCTAAACTGTATCACAAATTGAAATTTGTAGGTCTTGTACTGTCACATAATTACTTCACCTAAGATTTTATCATGCGGAACAATCAAGCACTTTTCTATCGCTT
>CAYXHK010000136.1:0-6347 GCA_964464665.1 uncultured Syntrophomonadaceae bacterium | reverse complement strand
CGCGCCTCAATTACTACGGCGTGGGCAATGGCCGGCACGCTTTCCCCCTGCTGCGTCGAGAGGGGGCTAAGGAGTGCTCCGGTCCCGACTACTAAGATCCGCTGATAGACCCCTTCCGCCATGCGGCGCAAAATCGGGCCGCAGAGCAGCGAGGCGACACAGCCGCATCCGCTGCCGCCGGCATGGGCATCCTGCTCGGGAGAATAAATCTCCACCCCGCTGTCAGTCATCTTTTCTTTAACATCATAGCCCTCAAACTCAAGCAATTCCTTGGTGATATTCAAACCGACCGAGCCTAAATCTCCGGAAAGAATCAGATCATAGTCTAAAGGCTGGCGGCCCAGATCCTGAAAATGACGAATCAGGGTGTCCGCGGCGGCCGGGGCCATACCCGACCCCATATCGTTGGCATCCTTCATCCCTAAGTCCTGGACTTGCCCTACGGTGCAGTGGGTAACCACTGGACCCGACCCTTCCTTGACTAAGAGCGCGCATCCGGCTCCGGTTACGGTCCACTGGGCCCAGAGTACGCGTTGAGTGCCTTGTTCCGTAGGCTTCCGATACTGCCTTTCCGCCGTATTATGGTGGCTGGAAGCGCCCACCGCTACCCGGTGGGCAAAACCGCCGTCAATCATTACCGCGCCCAAGGCCAATCCTTCCACCATTGTGGAACAGGCGCCGTAGAGACCGAGAAAAGGAATATTTATCTCCCGAGCGGCAAAATTGGCAGCCACAATTTGATTAAGCAAATCCCCGGCAAACATAAAATCAATGTCCGCCGGGGTTAGTTGGGCCTTCCTAATCGCCCGCAGGATAGATTCCCGCAGCATCTTGCTTTCCGCCTTTTCCCAGCTCTTTTCGCCAAACAGGGTGTCCTCCATTACATAATCGAAAGCCTTGCCAAAAGGTCCCTTGCCTTCCATGGGCCCGACAATACTAGCCATCGAAAGAATCACGGGCGGCTCGGCAAACTGCAAGGTCTGTTTGCCCATTTTCTTAACCGGTTGCGGTAACATCCAACCCCCCCTTAGGAAAATATATAGTAAGCTAAACCAATGACTACCGAAACGATAAAACCAAAAACCAGCACCGGCCCGGCCACAGTGAAAAGGCGGGCGCCCATTCCGTAAACATAGCCTTCCCGCTTGAATTCCATGGCTGAGGCCACGATTGAGTTGGCAAAGCCGGTAATGGGGATGATCGAGCCGGCCCCCCCGTATTTTCCGATTTTATCGTATACCCCCAGACCCGTCAGGAAGGCCCCGATAAACACCATGATAAAAACCGTTACTGACCCGGCCTCTTTTAAACCTAAACCCATTCCCTTAAGATAATTTAAGATCAGCTGACCCAGGGTACAAATCATCCCGCCTACTAAAAAAGCCAGCAGCGTGTTCCGCACCCAAGGGGCTTTTGGTTTGTACTGCTCCGCCAGCCAGCGGTAAGCATCCTGATCCTGCTGTTTTTGGAATTCCTCCTGTTGGACCGGATTCAGCGAAGGCGGCATAGGCTCCGGGGTTAGTTCCGGTTCCGCCTGCTGCTTTTTTTCCTTTAGTTTCTGGACCACGTTAAAGAGCGTATTATATCTTTGCTTCAATTTATCATCAATCATTATGGCAGCACCCCTTAAACCGATCCGGTATTCCCTTAATCCACCCCACCAAGTTGTCAGTCATAATGGCAGCACCCCTAATCATAATCTACAGTCTCGGCTTAACTGCTTCGGCTGTTTTATTAATCCGGCTCAGTTCGTTTTCCGTTTAAAAATAGGCACCTCACGGTGCCTGTAAAATAACGGATAGAAAACTTTAGCCAGGATTTGACTATAAACCGGCCTGTTTCAACAAACCGGTCTACTTTGGCAGTGTTTATTCGGTATAGGCAATCTTAACGTTGGCTTTGTATTCGCTGATTTTGCCGTTATTCACATTGGCTGTGAGATTATAAACCTCAACCCCGCTGATATTGTGGATGTTTTTTGATGCTTCCCGAATCGCCGATTGTACGGCATCGTTCCAGTTATACGGAGATTCGCCAACTAATTCTGCGACCTTTACAAACATCTGGTTTCCTCCTTCTCAAATAAAGATTGTATATTCACCGATAAATATAGATTCGCCAATATAGATCAGCCAAATCCGGTTTCCGAAATATAGTATTTCCCTGCTTTCCGGAGGATATGCAGTTTTAGTATGGATTAAGCAACCCGTCTAAAGGAGTAACCTGCCAAACGGTTATTCCATCTCTTTTTTGATTCAGGCCAAATTTATTGTCCTCTACTTGGCAGGGATATAGCAAACATTGTCAAATATAAGTATGATATTATGCTTATGCTGATTATTAATAAATTGGCTTAAACTTAACCATAGCTTAATAAGCCACCATGATAAACTGCTTTCATTCAACTTGACCAGTTTAACCCGAACAGTTTAATTAAGGAGGATTCAATTTTGGGGCCGTCTTTATTACCCTGGTATATCGTGTTACTCGTTTCCCTGCCTCAGACCTTTCTGATTCTTAAGCTAGGCTTTAGACTATTCAACCGGGAAATCGACTTCAAACAAGCTTTGCTCTTGTCTACCGCTACGGCGTTTTTAAGCGTTTTCATCCGAAAACTCCCTTTAGTGTTTGGCTATCACTCCTTTATTATGATGTTGACCCTGGCTTTGTTAACCAAGGTCGTCCTTAAAATCCGTTTATGGCACGGTCTCGTTTCGGTTCTGGTGGGGGTGTTAATCCTTGGCGTATTGGAAAGCACGCTGCTGACTTTTTTACAAAGCGTTACCTCGACGAATGCCGAATACCTGATCATCAATCCTTGGTTAAATTTAGTCTATACCTTGCCCGTACTGCTGGTGATGTATACTCTGTATTGGCTGGCTAAGCGCTATGACTTGGTCATTTTTGATTTAAACCTGAATGAGGATTGATTGCATTGTTTAAAAATGGTAATTTTCTCGTTATTTCAATCGTTCTAATTGAAGCCTTACTTATCGTTTTGTTGAACCAGCATATTTATATTGCGCAAGACGTGAACAGCTTAAAAAGATTTATGCCAATCGCCAATGGCTTCGTGCTGATCATGAGCGGATTGGCTTTGTTTTCGATTAAAGGCATTGAAAAAACCGTTAAAAAGAAAGTTGAATTAAATCTGCTCAAGGAACATTTGCAACAGATCGAAGGCTTGTTAAACACCCTGCAAATCCAGAAGCACGAGCACGCTCGGCATATTCAGGTTATCCAAGCGATGCTTTACCTGGATGAAATAGACAAATCCAAAGAATATATTGATGGGATTGCCCAAGATTATCAGCCGACGGAAGAACTGATCCACGCCGGCCACCCCGCCTTAACCGCCCTGCTAAACAGCAAATGCAAGGCCGCCGAATCCAAGGGGATTGATTTGGCCTTTTCCGTAAAGTGCAATCCATCAAACCTAAAAATGACGCCCTGGGATCTGTGCAGTATCTTGGGGAATCTGTTAGACAACGCGATGGAAGCAGCGGTGCAAATTCCGGATAACCGACGGGTATCCATAGAAATCAAATATGAAGCCGACCAGTATGTAGTCTATGTTTACAACAACGGACCCGCAATTACGGCCAGTCAAAAAAAGAAATTGTTCCAGCCGGGTTTTACCACCAAAAACTCGGAGGCCCGAGGATACGGTTTATTTTTAGTTAATAAACTAGTGCAGCAGCATGGCGGAACAATCGAAGTAAAATCCGGCGAACGAACCTCTTTTATAGTCCGTCTGCCTGGTTGATTTCTCCCTCCAAAAAACCGCCCTCCGAGAAACTCTTCTTGGTCATTCAGGTCTGAAAAACGGTCATTCAGCCCCCCATTATGCCTATTTGGTTTTCCCTTACAGGATTAATCTATTCTATGTAGAATTTGTCGAACATCAGGATAAACCTGTAAAAAAGGGATTTAGAGATTTACAAGTGGTAAACTGTAGCCTCAAAACCCCTTTTTTGTTACTCCGAAGGAATAAACGTCAATAACGTTGTCAGATTCAAAAGGAGTATCATCTGAATGAAAAATATGGCAAATGAGTCAAAGACAAAGCTGACTGATTCAAACTTTTTTAGAATTCCATTAATTGCTTTATCCGTAATCGCTGTTTTATTTGTCGTATACATAACAGACGGAACGAAGAATGGATATTTGCAGCTAATTATTATACCAATAATCATGTCGGCTCATTTCTGGGGGGTCAGTGGCGGTGTAAGTGTTGCTGTCATTTCCGGTATTTTAGCCGGACCATTGATGCCATTAAGCGTTTCGGAAGAGATAATGCAGAGTTATGATAATTGGATAACGCGTTTGCTCATCTTAACTTTTGTTGGATTTGTTACCGGCCGGTTATTTAAGAAGGTAGATATATTAGACAAAGCGTCACGTGAAAAAGATTTCATTAGCCCTTCTACCGGAATATACAACACGAATAGGCTCATAATCAATTTGGATAAGCGGATGAATAATGCTGAAAAATTCGCGATTATTTCCATTAAATTTACAAACATCGAAGGATTGGGCAAATTTATAGAGCAAAGATTTGTTGATGAAATGTTAGCGGATCTAATCGATGAACTCCTTTTTGAATACGGCAAAGATGCCGTATATTCCTCTGGATATGATGAAGTCTACTTAATTGCTAGCTGCGGATATCTTGAAAAATGTGAACGTATTATCAAACAATATTCAACTGCCTTCAAAATTGAGCAATTCACATTAAGAGTATCTATGAAAATTGGGATATATGAATATGACGGAAGCAAAGGGACCCCGACAGATGTCTATAATAGAGCCAGGATTGCTTGCGAACAGGGTGGGGAGCAAGAATCAGGCATTTATTATTATAAAAAAGAATTTGAGAACAAAAGAAAAGAATTTTTTGAGATCTCGGGTTCATTACTTGAAGCTATCAATAATAAGGAGATGTATTTGGTTTATCAGCCGAAAATAAATATTGCAGATAATACAATATCCGGCGTTGAAGTACTGATCAGATGGGACAGAGGAGACAAAAAAACGGTCGGGACGAATGTTTTTATTAAGTTAGCTGAGGACATAGGCTTCATAAAAGAAATATCAAAATTTGTGTTAGAAAATACGTGTCGTCAAATGGTTGAATGGAATGACCAGGGAATTGCCATGAACGTTTCAATGAATTTTACCGGCAATGAACTGCTTGATGATGATTTTGTTGAGTGGGGAAGAAAAGTAATTCATGACCATAAGCTAAATGAATCCAGGTTATTATTTGAAATAACGGAGCGAGTTATTTCAAATAATAATGCTAAGTTGATAGAAAGGCTTCATGAGTTTAGAGCAAAAGGATACAAGATATCTATTGATGATTGCGGCACCGGGATTAACTCACTTATGATGATGGCGGATATTCCATGTGATCAACTAAAAATCGACCAGTATTTTATTGATCATATTGACCGTATTGAAATCAGAGAACTGATAAAAGCAATAATTAATTACGCTCATGAGCTTAATAAAGCGGTAGTTGCCGAAGGTATTGAAACTGCGGAACAATTGAAGGTTTTAAGGGAACTGAAATGCGATATTGTGCAGGGATACTATTATTCCAAACCTTTACTGCCGCATGAATTTGAAAAGTATTATTTTGATTTTTATTTCAAGAGGTGTGTAATTGTTGACAGCAGAGAAATACCCGGGAAAGCAGCAGTATCTAAATGTTAATTAATCAACCATTTATATTATCTATCTGCCCGGCTAGTTCTCTCCCAAAAATCTCCCTTGGTCATTCAGGCCGTAAAAACGGTTATTCAGCCCTCCATTCTGCCTATTTAATTTTTCTTTAAAGGATTAATTTTTTTTATGTAGAATTTGGAATGTTGAAAATACAAATTTAGGCAATAACAGCTTAAAAAGCTCGATTTAGGTATCAGCAGGAGAGATTTTATGCAGACACTTTCTAAAGCGTTAGCCCGATTACTAGGATATAAATTACAGGCGGATCAAGATCAAATAGATATATTTGCGTACAGTTTAGAGGTTTTATTAGGCACCGTCTTTGAAATATTTATGATCATTTTCCTGGCCTTTCTGCTGAATATACCTGACACCACCAGTATCTGTTTACTAGTTTTTTCTTCCATCCGATTTTTAGGGGGCGGAGTACACTGCAGCACTTACTACAGATGCCTCGTGACTGCGAACTTATCACTCTTAAGTCTGGGAAAATTAGCGACCATCCCCCTTAGTCAGACTGTACTAAGCAGCAGCTGGTTATTGGCTTTGCTCCTGGGCATTTACGCCGTCAGCCGGTGGATTCCGGCGGGAACCGCAAAAAAAGTCATCCGGGATGA
>CAYXHK010000135.1:1916-6375 GCA_964464665.1 uncultured Syntrophomonadaceae bacterium | reverse complement strand
TTGCCCTCCCTAATTCAATTCAAAGAGAATCCCTAAAAAGTATGTCTTTTGATAATCGCACCTATCCTCCTTTGATACATGGCCTGGCGGCTGCTTTTCTTACTCAGCCTCTGGCTGCATCAGCGTATTCTCTGGGGGGAATATATTCCCAGTCACTGGGTTTGTCTTTCAGCTTTGACAAGTCCATCTTCGTGCTTGGCTTAAGGTAAGTACTACGCATCCAGCCTTCTTCTCCCTCGCTGGTCTTAACTTTGGACCAATAGCGGTCACAACCCACAACTTCAACCTTTGCCCCACGGTCCAGGGTTTGCACTACCCCGGATAACAACTCGCGTTCCTCAAACATTTTACCATTTAAGGCATTGACTTCTACTATTTTACCGGCATCGGCGCATTCCAACCCGTTAGTATCAACCAGGTTAAGAGGATTGTTCCTGCTGTATGAATACAGATTTAGATCACCCTTGTCAATCCCCATCGCTTCCTTGGAAGTCCAGCGGCCGGTCCCGGCATCATAATCCCTGGCCCCAAAACGGGTCAGCCCGGTAGCGCGGTCATAAAGTCCACCGGCAAAACCGAAGGGCTGGAAGCCCGGGTTGCTATCTCCGGTTACGTTGCCAAAGATATCATAATCCATGCGCTGTACCACTTCGCCGCTAAGGACATCCACCACCAACCGGGGGCTGCCCAGATGATCCGCAATAATGCGGTAGGCTTTTCCACCCTTAAGCAGGTAATCCGGGACATTACTCTTGGTGCCGTAAATAAACCGGCTGGTTACATTGCCGCCGCCATCCAATTCAGCAGCCGGATTTAGATCATTCTGGTAAAGGAATCCTTGTTCCAAATTACCGTCAACCTTCTTGCCGACCCGCCGGTTCTCCCCATCAATGATATACTCTATTACCTTACCGTCCGGCAATACTACAGACCTCAAATTGCCAAAAACGTCATAATTGTACTGGGTTGTTTGATCGGCTGCTGATTTGGAAAGCAGTGATCCGTCTCCTTTATAGGTGTAAGTGGCATTACCATATTGGATCAGACGGTCTTGCGCATCATAGGTGGCATCCACAGTTCCCAGCGAATCCGTATAATTTGTCCGGTTACCGTTGGCATCGTAAGTTACGCTGATTTCTGTGATCCCATTATTTTTTACTTCCTTCAGATTCCCGTAATCATCATAACTGTATTCCTGACTATAGACACTTCCGGTTACCGTTTCATTTTTTTGCGTAATTCTGCCCAACTTATCCCGGGTGTAACTTACATTGTATAGCAGGCCATTGTCGTTTTGCGCACTTACGCTCTGCAATTCACCAAACCCGTTATAGCTTTGGGTTGTGGTAACTTGACCCAGATTAGTCCCCGTGATGGTGGCATTTTGCATATCAAGAGTTACGGTTAGTGCCCCCACATTAGTTAACAATCCATCCTTATCGTATTTATAAGCAATCGGGGTACCGTTAACACCAAGAGATGAAACTAGCAGATTATTATTGAAAATCCAGCTGATACTGCCGGGAACACTTCCGGTTACGGTTTCACCTGTAACTAAACCTCCGTTATAGGTATACTGCTGCACAACATCTCCGGCCATTATGGTGCTTAGTCTCCCCTCAACGTCATATGAATAGCTGGTAATTCCATGAGGCCCACTAACTGAACCCAGTTCGGAGCCGGTATAGGTCAAGGCCAGGTTCTCCCCGCCAAATGAGGCTGCACTCAGCTGTTTATCCAGGTTATAAGTATAGCTGGAGTTGCTGATATCACCTGTGTCAGGAGGGGTGTAGCTTTCTTTAAGGTTAACAGAGTTATAGACGAAATTATGGGTAGATTTATCCGGTGGTGTAATTGATGTCAGATTGCCGTTGGCATCATAACTGTAATCTATTTCCCGCCCTCCGGTACGGATTTCTTTAATTAGCAGTCCGGCTCCATTGTATTGGTAAGTGTAGACTTGATTAAACGGATCTGTTAAAGAGGCCAGATTACCCTCATCATCATAGGTGTACTGCCATAAACGACTTTCCAGGCTGTCTGTTAAGTAATTGACACTTGCCAGATAGCCTTTCTCATTGTAACTGTACTCAGTCGCTCCCAAACCGGGGGTAGATTCTCTGGTTAAGCGGCCCTGGGGGTCTAGTGTGCTGACGGTCTTTCTTCCCTGGGGCGAAGTGGAAGTAACTGTTACTATCTTACTATCCAGATCAATATCGGAAACTGTGGTATACACTTCCCCATTAACAACAAACTGATCTGTTATTTTGGTAAGACTAAAAAGGTTATATTGGTCTTGCATTTCCACCGTACGCTCCTGGGTTACTGTTGACTTTTGCCCCATTGGTGTCTCGATAGTAAACTCCTTGACCAGGGGCGCCCCCATGCCTATCCCTGGTCGGGGGTCGGGCCCCTGGACCGAGGTCATAACCGTACCGTCAGGGTAGGTGACTACGGGGGTGCTATCGGGCAGAAACTCTGTTAACATTACACCGCCCAGAGGATCGGTATTAACCCGGCGGACGCCACCTGTCCCCAGGTATTCCATCCTGTATTTGGAAACACTTCCCTCGGCGGTCCTGACACTAACTTCATGGCCGTTTGGCAGTTCTTCGCGGGATAGTTCGGTATATCCGCCGGCGGGGCCTGCGTCCTTGGTCAGCCGCCCTAATTCATCATAAGTGAAAATAGATTGATTTCCTTTGTGATCGCTGAAACTTTTCAGAAGTCCTCCCTCATAATAGGTCAGTAACTTTTCCTTCAGCAGCGGACAGATAATCTTAGACAAATACCCTTTTTCATCGACCGCCAGTCCGGTCCGTTGCCCACCCGGAGCAATGATGGCCGTGGGTTTGCCCTGCTCATCCCGTTCTATACGGGTTACGTTACCGGAAGCATCCTTTATTTGGCTCAACAGGCCCGTGCTGTCATAATTAAACGTATATATTTCACTGCCGGTTAAGGCGTTAAGGGTGCTCCTATGCCGGCCTGCGGAATCAAAAACGAAAAACTTACTGCCATCTTCAGCCGGAACTACAATATCAGTATTATGAACACCGGTCATCAGATAGCCTACCTGGCGGACCCGGCTGTTACCAGTATCTGCAATATAAAGGAAGCCGTCCGGGCCTACCGCTACACCATCTGGCTTATTAAGCTGCGCCTGGGTAGCCGGGCCGTTATCTCCGCTATAATCACCGTAATATACCATTCCCGTAAGATTAATACCTGCCACGGTTGAAATAATACCATCCGGACCTACCCGGCGGATAGAGTGAGTTCCCCAGTCCGTAATGTAAAGACTGCGGTCCGGACCTACTTCAACATCCGCCACGCTATGAAACGTTGCCAGGGTGGCGGGACCGCCGTCACCGCTGTAGTTACCTATACGATTCCACGGGATACCTGCCACGGTAGTGATAATACCATCCGTACCCACCCGGCGGATGCGTTGATTTTCCATTTCGGCGATGTAAATAGTGCCGTCCGCACCCACAGCAACCCCCTCAGGCCTATTAAGCAGCGCCTGGGCAGCCGGACCGCCGTCACCGCCATAACCACCGGGGCCAACACCCGCCACAGTAGTGATAATACCATCCGTACCCACCCGGCGGATGCGATTATTAACCCACGAACCATACATACTGCCTTCGCTCGTATACTGACATTCCGCAATGTAAAGGCTGCCATCCGGACCAACGGCAACCCCGGTAGGCCCAATAAGCTGCGCCTGGGTAGCCGGGCCGCCGTCACCACTGTAACCTGCTGCCCCATTACCCGTCACGGTGGTAATTATGCCATCGGAACTTACTCGGCGGATACGGTAATTACGAGAGTCCGAAATGTAGAGGCTACCGTCCGGGCTTATGGCAACATCATTAGGATAATCAAGCTGGGCCTGGGCAGCCGGGCCGCCGTCACCGCTGTAACCTGCTGTCCCATTGCCTGCTACGGTGGTAATTATGCCATCGGGACTTACTCGGCGGATACAGCTATTCCCTGCCTCTGCGATGTAAATAGAGCCGTCCGGACCCGCGGCAATCCCAATCGGCCCACTAAGCTTCGCCTGGGCAGCCGGACCGCCGTCCCCACTGTAACCTGCTGTCTCACTACCTGCCATGGTAGTAATAACAATGCCGCCGGCGCCGCTCAATCCTCTTCTGCTTCTGCCTCCGTCTCCATAGAAAACCACCTGTTTAACCGGGTCGTAGAAATGATTTACATCCAGGGTCCAGCCGCCAAACCCGGCTGCCGGCAAATTTTCCCAGTATGATATTGTATCCTGCCATTCCTGCCACACAATTGCTTCTTGCCTTGCCGTGTTGGAGGACCAACCCTCGGGATTTCTGTAGCCATATTGACTGAAACTTTGATCCAATGGGGAGGGATTAAGATAAATTGCCGGATACACATAACCGATCCGCACATTGACGGCAGTGCTTCCCTGAACCGGGCGTCC
>CAYXHK010000135.1:0-1816 GCA_964464665.1 uncultured Syntrophomonadaceae bacterium | reverse complement strand
GCACTTTCGCCCAACACCTGGTTTTGATACTCAATAATGGAGCCGCTTCCGGTGCAGGGGTCGTCTTCTTTTTTGTTTATCTTTGGCTTCGGCAGTCTTGGTTCATCGGCATCGATGGGCGGGCCATAAGGCCAGTTACAGTCCCAGGGTGAAAAGTGCGTAATAGGCACCCGCCACAACTCCTGCCCTGCCGCATACATGGCGGCCAGTCTCTGCCGCTCGTCCGCGGTTACGCTTAAGGCCTCCAGGGCCGCGGCATCGGCGGCAGCGCCGCTGCCGTCCAGGTCGAGATCAGCCAGGCCATCAGTGATGCTATGGATCTTTATTACCAGGCCGTTTTGGGAAGGAATCCAGGCCGCCTGGTCATAGTCATAATAACCCATGGGCACGATGCCCCCTACCGGAGCACCGATAATATTCTCCACATAGTGTATAACCGGCTGATCGAAGGTTACACCCTGGGAACCGGCCTCATCAGCGCTGTATTCCACACAATAGGTGTAGCCAACATTTGGAGGCAGTATGGAAGGCATGGCTAAAGGTCCGTTATCGCCTACCGTATACTCTGTAGCCCGCACCGTCAATTTGTCGATAGGGGTACCGTCTTCCAGCTGAGCTGTTACACCTGCCGGTATAATTAACGTCGCCTGTCTGGGCCCGTCTTCATCGTCAACTATACTGCCCCGGGCGACCTGCATGGTGTCGCTGCCTAGAGTAACTTCAGTTGCAGTGCTGTCATAATTAATGAGCACTACATCAGGCAACAGGGCAAAGTCCTGCCAGGGCACGTTTACCTGGCGCTGGGCAGGAATGTAGCCGTCCTTTTCGTAACTCACGGTGAGCAAACCGCCGCCGTTAATGGCCATATCAAAGTAACCGTCCGAGCGGCTCAAAGCGCTGCCAAATTCCGGGTGATCCAATACGCTAATGCGTACATCCGGCAGAGGTGTGTTGTCACGGGTGAAAACCTTGCCGCGGATTACTGCTGCCCGCTCTTCCACTATGGTATCCGGGGCCATGCCGGTTTGGACGGCATTGTTTCCGGTATAGAGAAAGGCGGTGGAATTATGAATGGAGGTTGCCACAGTGCGATCTATGGCCGGGGGCACCAGTACACCCGTATTGTTGGTAACTGATCGGTCGGAAAAAGATACGGCCTTATTTCCCGCCTCGTCACAGATAGGGTTTGTCACCGGAGGCGTATAGCTCGCGGTGACGGCATCCCCGGATTTGACCGTCTCAGCCAGGGTAATAGTAACTTGAGTGCCTGATATACTTACGTTTAGAGGAGCTGCCTGCTCGCTATCGTTTGCTTTTATGCTGAAGGCGCTGCCCGCCGGTTGGGATGAGGCATTAAGCTTTTCAGTAAAAGTTAAGACCATGGTACTGCCATTAACAGCAGCACTTTGAAATGATGGCGGGGTGGTGTCCGCTGGTGCGCTTGTGGTTATAGCAATAGTCGCCACCGCTGAGTTATTACCCGCGGCATCCGCGACGATCACATAAGCCTTGTAAGCAGTTGATGCACTGAGTCCAGTTACACTGGCAGTGTTGGCACCTGCGGCTGCTGCACCGGTTCCTTTGGCAACTGCTGCACCCTGGGCTTTGATGGTCGCAGCATCCGGGGCGGCGGCTGCGGCATTATACACCAGGTAGTAGTAGGTTCCGGCTTCGTCGGACGTGAAGTTCAAGGTCGCGGTATTGTTGGTTACCGCACTGGCACTGGTAGCACTCAGAACCGGCGGGGTAGTGTCCGCTGGCGCGCTTGTGGTTATAGCAATAGTCGCCACCGCTGAGTTATTACCCGCGGCATCCG
>CAYXHK010000134.1:0-6422 GCA_964464665.1 uncultured Syntrophomonadaceae bacterium | reverse complement strand
GGATTTCCATTCGTTTATTGCCGACATTCTTCTGGATGGGGTTTCAAAAGATAATATTACATAATACATTGTAAAAATATTTATGCCTGATTTATTTTTTGGTCATTTTGTGCTATGTTATGTTATATAGATTATTGCAATGCAGGTAATTGTTCTATTATGCTGCTTGCTCTTCCTATCTGCTTCGGAGATAATCCTGCTAAATATCCCTGTAATTGTTCTGTTATGCTGCTTGCTCTTCTGGCAAATGGGGAAAGGACAGGAAACAAGAAATGCGGTTGATTACTTTTGCCGGGCCTCCTTCCTCAGGGAAAACATCAGTCATTTCAAAAATGATTCGAATCTATCTGGACCGAGACATAAAGGTAGGGGTTGTCAAATTTGACTGTCTTCAGAGCAATGACGACAAACTCTATGCCCGCCTGAAAGTGCCGGTATTACTGGGACTGTCCGGCCAGCACTGCCCGGATCATTACTATATAAGCAATATTGAAGACGTGTTCAATTGGGGCGTCGAGCTTAGACTCGACATCCTGTTATCAGAAAGCGCCGGCCTCTGCAACCGTTGTGCCCCGCATATCCGGGACATTCCGGCAGTTTGCGTCATCGACCAAATGAGCGGCGTGCACACACCGAGAAAGATCGGGCCGATGCTCCGGTTTGCGGATATTGTCGTGATTACTAAGAGCGATGTAGTCTCTCAGGCCGAACGGGAAATATTCGAGATGAATGTGCAATATGTAAATCCCCGGGCTGACATTCTTCATGTTAACGGTCTGACCGGGCAGGGAGCGGCCGAATTAATTGAAACACTGGATAACTTTTCCGGCGATTCGATAGTCACGGACAATAAGCTGCGTTGTCCTATGCCGATGGCGCTTTGTTCTTACTGCTTAGGCGAAACCAACATTGGTGCCCAGTACCAGCTTGGCAATTTGAGAAAGGTTGAAATCCGGGAAAAGGGTATGGGGGAAGCCAATGATAGTTGATAAATATATGAAAAAACCGGTGAAACTGCTTTTTGCCGAACACCCTTACGCGAAAGACTGGCTGGAACAAATCAGCTGTGTTATCGACCCGGATGATATGCTCTATGACGTTGTATTCAAACAAAAGGAATCGTTTTATGTTTCCCAGAATATGAACGCCCGTATGCTGATGCAGCAGTTCGAAGATTACTTGACGGTCATGGAAGATATGCTGGAACAGACTAAACAGGAAGTCGAAACTATAACCCTGTTTCCCGGGTACAACAAAACCGGGGAACCGGAAAAATTTGAACCCCTCGTCTTTTATCCCGGGGAGATTATTGCAGTTGTCGGTCCGACTGGAAGCGGAAAAAGCCGTCTGCTTGAAGATATTGAATGCCTAGCCAATGGAAATACACCGACTGGAAGACGGATATCGATAAATAACGAAATCTCTTATAAAGGAAATAAGAGAAAAAAGCGCCAAAAAATCGTTGCCCAGCTATCCCAAAACATGAATTTCGTCATCGATCTGACCGTAAGGGACTTTCTCAGCATGCATGCCCGTTGCTGGCCGTCGGCCGACAATAACGGAAAAATCGAAAGAATACTGGAGCTCGCCAATTCCCTGGCTGGAGAAAAATTTGACCTGGAGAGCAACGTTGCCCAACTCAGCGGAGGCCAGTCCAGAGCTCTGATGATCGCAGATTGCGCGCTATTGTCGTATACGCCGATTGTGTTGATCGATGAGATAGAAAACGCCGGGATTAACCGGCGCAAAGCCTTGGAACTGTTAACTGGCGAAGATAAAATTGTTTTTCTGATAACGCACGATCCGCTCCTGGCCTTGCTTGCACAGACGCGGCTGGTTACAAAAAACGGCGGGGTTCACCGCATTATCTCACGGACGAAACGAGAAGAGGAAACGCTCCGGAACCTGGAGATTTTGGATAAGCAACTCGTTGAAATGCGCGTAAAGATGCGAGCTGGCGAAATGCTGGATGACTGCGATGCGCAGCCGGCAGAGTTTGGACGGAAAATCAGGTGAATTCGAAAAAAGCGAAACAGGAGAATGTGCAAAAATGGTTAGAGTGCAAATCCAGTTGCCCCTCAATATCAGCCGTTCCCTCGAAGATAGCTTAAGGGAACATATTGAAACCAACGCCGGCGAATATCCAGCGGAGATTATCCTGGAAAATTCGCATGCCTGCGGCGGTAAAAACGCAGCAGACCAGGAACACGCAAAACAGGCCGACATTATGATAGGCTTCATGCCGGAGCTTGCGATGCAAACGGACGAATACCTGATGGAACATATTATCAGCGTTCCCGGGCGCTTCCCCATTAATAAGGAGCTTCAAGACCAAGGATTTGCCGATCCCAGAGGATGTTTCCAAATCTTTGGCATCGTCCCTTTTATTATGTTCTACAATCCGGACTATACGGATGCTTCAGAAGTACCCCGCACCTGGAGTGAACTCCTCGATCCGAAGTGGAAAGGCCGGATTATGATGCCCGGCAAAGAACACATGGCCCCGAGGGTCATCCGCGCGTTTCTAAAACACGCTAACTCGGAGAAAACATCGGCGGTCGATGAAAATATCACTTGCAGCGGGATGCCGCCCAATGTCATTGAGGCCGTTAAACAAGGTGAATTCGCACTGGGAATAGCGAATATCACCTTTGGGAAAATCTCAGAAAGTAGCCAAAAAATCCGGATGATCTGGCCAGAGGACGGGCTCCTGTGCATGCCGCAAATAATGGTCTGGAAAAAGGGTCTTGACGAAAGAATGCTTAAAGTCGGCGACTTCCTGCTTGCCCCAAAGGTTCAAAATTTACTCCGGCAGCAGGCTTTTGTCCCAGTGGCTCCAGGAACTGATTTTCCCGAAATTATTAGAGCGAACCAGGTTGGACTCAAGTGGACCGGCTGGGATATTTTCCGTGAAGCGATGAAAAACAGCGAGATCTAGCGAGATCTAAGGGGGGCCGGCTTTGTTCGAAATGCGCGATATTACCGTAACCTATGGGAAGCTTAAAGTGCTCAGCAACTTCAGCCTGAAAGGGGGGAACAACCGGTTCATCTGCCTGCTCGGCCCTTCCGGCGTTGGCAAGACGAGCATCTTGAATGTGTTTGCCGGGATATTGAAGCCCAATTCCGGGTCTGTTACTTCGGGCGCTGAGCGGCTGGCCTATGTGTTCCAGGAACCGCGTCTTCTGCCGTGGATGACCGTGGAGCAAAATATGGAGGTCGGACTTTACAAACTAAATAAAGATAAGACCTGGAGAAAGAAGACCGTACGACAGGTGCTGCAAAAAATCGGGCTGCAGGAATTCGGCGGGTATTATCCTGAACAATTGAGCGGCGGAATGAAGCAAAGGGTTTCTATCGGGCGCGCCTATGTCATCCAACCGGATTTGCTTTTGCTTGACGAGCCTTTTACCGGACTTGATGAAGCCCTGAAAACCGAAATGCAGGATTTGCTCCTGAGACTTGAAACCTGGCACCTGTGCACCAGTATTATGGTGACCCACGATATCCGGGAGGCGATAAAACTCGGCGACCGTATTATCGTCATTGATGGCCGGCCTGGTCGTATTGCATTGGATATCACGATGAACTCGGCAGACAAAAAAGACCCGGGGTATAAAAATGCACTGGAACAACAGATCCTGTGCGCTTTACACAAAACCAAAACAAATATAGGGATGGTGGGATAGTTGCTAAAAAAAAGAATTATAGCTCTCTTCCTTAGCCTGGCGCTAATCATTGGCGCAGTAGGATGCGGAGGAAACACCCCAAATACGGAATCAGATAAAACTGGAACTGTGCCGATTTCGTTTGAACAGCTGAATCTGAAGATCGGCAGCGCGCCCGGTCCTGTTACCTATCCGTTGGCAACAATGAACGAAAAAAACGCCAATATAATCCTTAATCCATGGCAGAGCGGTGAACAGCTGACCGCGATGATTACCTCCAAGGAAGTTGATCTTTGCAGCACGCCGCTGAGTAACGCGTTGCTGACCTATAATAAAGGTATGGACACGCAGCTTTTGATGGTTACGGTCTGGGGCATGCTCTACGTTATGAGCACTGAGAACGATATTTCATCCATCCAGGATCTAAAAGGAAAAGAAGTCGTTGTTTCCGGGAAGGGCGGAATCCATGATCTCATTTTCCGTCATCTCCTGATTAAAAACGGAATCGATCCGGACCAAGATCTAAAAATTACATATCTCGATATGACGGAAGCCTCACAGCGTTTGATTTCAGGTCAGGTAAAACACGCGGTGCTTAACGAGCCTCAATCCAGCATCGCCGCTTTGAATGCGAAAAAAGCTAATCTGGAGCTGAACCGGGTGCTTGATTTAACCAAAGAATGGAATAAGCTCCCGGGACAAGAAAGTAAGAACTTTCCAATGGCCGGGATAATCGTAGTCAATGGCAGCGGAGCTTCGCCGGAGCAGATTGCCGCATTTGAGAAAGCCTATATTGAGGAAGCCGCCTGGGTCAACGCACATGGACCGGAAGTCGGCCCGATTGTGGAGAAGCATGTTCCGACCATGAAAGCAATGGCGGTTACGCAGTCAATCCAATATGCCCGCCTAAACCCTAAACCGGCTGCGGAATGTAAAGAGGAAATCATGAATTTCTTTAAAGAATTGACCACAACGGCAGATATCAAAGCCTTCGGGGGAAAGTTGCCAGATGATGGATTTTTCCGCCAATAACAAAAGACTGTGGTACGCTATTGGCATCGGTTTTGTGCTGCTGGGATGGCAGTTGCTGTCCCTGCAGTACAGCCAGGTGATCATTCCATCTCCGCTCGAAACATGGCTCGCCTTTATCGAAATAGTTTACAGCGGCGAGTTGGCCGAAAATCTAAAGATTACTTTTTCCCGACAGCTAACCGGTCTGCTCCTGGGTATGACAATCGGGACTATCACGGGCGTAGTCGCTGGAATCTTTAAAAAAGTAGAATTGATGATGCAGCCGATGGTTACCTTTTTACTTTCAGTACCGGCTATAATCTTTGTCACCATGGCAATGGTCTGGTTTGGTATGGGAACAAAGATGACCGTATTTCTGGTTGCCTTGCTCATATTTCCAATCATGCATCTGAATACCGCATCCGGTATCAACTCGATCGATCCCGGCTTAAGGCAGATGGCAGATGTATACCGAATGCCCTCATTGAAAAAATTGAGCAAAATCTACTTGCCAGGCATGCGCGGACACCTGATCACCGGTTTTTCCCTGGGACTTGCGTCTTCCTTGAGGCTGACCATCATGTCGGAAATGCTGGGCGCAGCCGATGGGATGGGTCAAAGGATCTACATTTCGAGAGCGTATCTGGAAACCGAAAAGCTGTTTGCCTGGGTGGTCGTATTATTAATCATCCTGATGCTGCTCGAATGTTTCTTGATCCGACCGCTTAAGAAATGGACCCGGGTGGATTGAGAGCATAAATATAAATAATAAATATAAAATAAAATGGTTGTAACAAAACAGTCTTAACCAAATGGTAAGGAGATTTATGTTTTATGAAAGACAAAAAGGGTTTCAATGAAATTGTAAAAAAGATCATCTACCCGGTATTTCCGTTGCTGGCGGATGATTTTCTCCAGAAAAGCGGCATTACAGAAGGCGTATGTCTTGATATCGGTACCGGCAACGGGTATCTGGGCCTTGCTTTAGCCGAAAAAAGCAATTTACAGGTTCGGCTGGTTGACCTTGATCCGGAAATGCTGGGATTCGCCCAAGAGAATATCAACGAGCGTCAACTTACGGACCGAGTTGATACTGTACTAGGGAACGTCGAAGCCCTTCCGTTTCCGGATGACTACGCGCAATTGATTGTCAGCCGTGGATCGGTTTTTTTCTGGGAGAACCAGGTTGAAGGATTCAATGAAGTCTATCGCGTATTGGGCACTGGAGGGATAGCCTTCATTGGCGGCGGTTTTGCGACACCTGAGCTCATGAAAGAGGTCGCAAGTAAAATGAAGGAAAACAATCCGGATTGGGAAAAACACATCGCAGAAAGAATCGGCCCTGACGCACCCGATAGATTTCGGAAGGTCTTACGCCAGACCAGAATCCCGGAAGCGAAGGCCGAAGTCAGCTATGATTCCGTAAATTTGTGGACAATTATTATAAAATAAACCTACGCTATGATGTATGTTAATAGGGCATCTATATTTCAGCAAAAACATCTCCCAACGGAATTTTAAGCTCTACAAAAACGCTTGATTCTATGGTCTCGTCCTCTTTCAGACTTTTAAGGCTTTCTATATCTCTTTCGGCGGTAAAGGAATACTGTAAAATGCTCTTATTCTCCAGATTTACTATCCAGTATTCCGAAACCCCACTTTTCATGTACAATTCCAACTTCGTAACCATATCTTTGCCTTTCGACGATGGAGACAATACTTCAACCACAAGTGTGGGTGTACCTT
>CAYXHK010000133.1:0-6425 GCA_964464665.1 uncultured Syntrophomonadaceae bacterium | reverse complement strand
AACAATTTATCCCCGTTCAATTCGCGATCCAGGATTAAGCAGGCGGCACCCTGGTCTTTAAGCGCCCGGGCGTTAAACTCCTGATGATTTTCCGAAGCAAAAGGATAGGGAATTAAAATGGAGGGGATCCCTTTAGCCGTAATCTCGGCCAAAGTAGCCGCCCCAGCCCGACAAATCATCAAATCAGCTATAGCCAGCGCATTTTCCATATCGTAGAGATAAGGAACAACCCTAATATTCCCATTATCCGCCAAAGCTAAACCTCTATTTGCCAAATCCTGCCGCAGCTCAGCGTAGCCGCTGGTGCCGGTAACCTGGATTATCTGCAGCTGTTTATCCGAAGCATAATGCGCCAAAAGCCGCAGCATGGCTTGGTTAATACTGCGGGCGCCCTGGCTGCCCCCAACGACCAGCAGGGTGCGCTTGGCTGGATCCAAACCTAGGTGCTTGGCCCCGGTTTGGCGATCCACGGACAGGATCTCTGGCCGAATCGGCAAACCGGTCACCGCTGTTTTCGCGGATTTAGGAAAACGGGATAAGGCTTCAGGGAAATTTACCATGATTAAATCTACCCAGCGGGCCAATAAACGATTGGTAATGCCCGGCCAGGCATTCTGTTCGTGTATGGCCGTTTTGATCCCCTTTAAGTGGGCCATCAAAACGACGGGACCACACACATAGCCCCCGGTGCCTACAACGAGTTCGGGAGCAAATTCGCTTAAAACCGTATTTGATTCTTTTAAACCTCTCCCGGCTGCCCAAAACGCCTTTAGATTAGCCCCGGTCAGCTTGCGCTGCAATCCCTGCGAACTGATCGCCGTAAATTCATACCCTGCCCGGGGCACCAACTCCGCCTCTAAACCATTTTGGGTACCAATAAACAGAATCTTAGCGGCTGGATTTGCTATCTTTAGCTGCCGGGCCATGGCCAACGCGGGATAAATATGGCCGCCGGTACCTCCCCCGGTAAACACAATTCGCATATAGCCTGCTTAGGCTATCACCGTCCTTGCGTACTAAACTTAGAGATGTTTAACAAAATGCCCACCGCCGTCAAGGTAAACAACAAAGATGACCCTCCATAGCTAATAAAGGGCAGGGTAATGCCGGTAACCGGCAGACTGCCCGAAACCACTCCGATGTTAATAATGGCTTGCAGAATAATCATACTGGTTATCCCCGCCGCTAACAAACTTCCAAAGGCGTCGGGGCAGGTTATCGCGGTACGCAGTCCCCGCCAGAGAAAGAGGAAGAGCAGCGAGAGCACCAGCAGCACCCCCAAGTATCCCAGCTCTTCGCCCAAAATGGAAAAAATAAAGTCAGTATGCTGTTCCGGCAGATAAAACATCTTTTGCTTGCTGCGCCCCAACCCTACGCCAAATAGGCCGCCGGAACCCAGGGCATACAGCGACTGAATGGTCTGAAATCCCGCATCCAAAGGCGAAGCCCAGGGATCTATAAAAGCGGTCAGCCTGCGCATTCGATAAGGTTCGAGGACGATCATGGCCAAGACACCGACAATGCCCACCCCGGCTAAGCCAATCAGGTGGCCCCAGCGGGCACCCGCAGCCATTAACATGATTAAAACCGTCCCGGATACGACGATGGTGGTTCCCAGGTCCGGCTGCAGCATGATAAGCAGCACCACCAAACCCAAAACCCCTAAATAAGGCACTAATCCCTTCACAAATAATTTGATTCTTTCACTGTTTAGGCTAAGACTATAGGCCATGAAAAAGACTATACAAAGCTTAATCATTTCCCCGGGGGAAATCCCGATTGAGCCCATTCGGATCGAGCGCTGGGCGCCTTTAACATCCGACCCGACCCCGGGGATCAGAACCGCGACGAGTAAAAGCAAGCCTATAATTAAAGCCGGCAGGGCCAGCTTTTTCAGCCGGAAATAATCAATGTTCATGGCGGTGACCATAGCGGCAACCCCAATTACTACCCACAGCATCTGCTGCTTCAGGAAATGGTAGGCATCGCCAAACTTCTGCTCCGCCGTGACCGCACTGGCGCTAAAAACCATCACTACCCCGATGCAGAGCAGTAGGATGGTAATCAAAAAGATTAAGAAATCCGGCGAACGTTTTTTCAAACGCAAAACTGGCACCCCCAGTCCCCTGTATAATCTTTTTCAGGCCTTTATTCAAATGACAAATGACAAAAGACAAAAACAATCGCTGGATTGAACGTATGTTCCCCGATAATAATTAATGCAGCCTCTTTTTAGTTTACAGGCGCTGTTTTTAATCTTAAGCCCCAAGTCCGCTTAGACTTCTATATTGTCGTGCAAAGCTAAAATCAGTTTTTTAAACAGATCGCCCCGCTCTTCATAACTGCTAAACATATCCCAGCTGGCGCAGGCGGGCGAAAGCAGCACCACATCCCCGGGATTGGCCAGCCGGGCCGCGGTAAAAACAGCTTCCTGGAAAGTTGCGGCCGGATAGATTTCCCGAAAACCGGTTTTTTCCACTGCTTCCCGAATATCCGGCGCAGCCTGTCCGATGAGCACCAAAACCCGCGCCCTTTCGCGGATCTTGGAAGCAAACTCGGTAAAATCGCTGCCCTTGTTTTTCCCCCCGGCAATTAAGACCAACGGATTGGGGAAAGCCTCCAGGGCCTTAATGGCCGCATCGGGATTGGTTCCTTTCGAATCATTAATGTATTGGACTTTGTTGATTTCAGTTACAAATTCCAAGCGATGGGCTACCCCCGCAAACTCCCTCAAGGTTCTCGCAATTATCGCGGGATCGATCCCTAGAATATAAGTACAGGCCACGGCAGCCAAGGCATTCTCCAAATTGTGGGAGCCGGGAATTCGAATTTCCTTTACGGGGATTATTGGGATCTCCCGATCATCAAGATTGACCACAATCTGCTGGTTGGAAACATATACACCGCGGTTCAACACTCGCTGCCGACTGAAAAAGACTCTCTGACTCCGCATTTTGATGGCCGGCAAACGAGTTAACATGTCGTCATAGTTGAGTACCGCAAAATCCTCAGGTCCCTGGTTTTCTAAAATCCGGGTCTTTGCCGCAACATAACCTTCCATGGTATAATGCCGGTCGAGATGGTCCGGGGTAATGTTTAAAATCGCTGCTACGTGCGGTTTGAACTTATTGATGCTTTCTAATTGAAAACTGCTGACTTCCGCTACCACCAAGTGCTCCGCGCTTAAGCGAATAACCTCTTCCACCAGAGGCAGGCCAATATTGCCCCCTACGATACTTGGCAATTTAGCATTTTTTAAGATTTCCCCGATCATAGCCGTGGTCGTGGTCTTTCCGTTTGTTCCGGTGATCCCGATAAAGGGCGCCGGTGAAAACCGGTAGGCCAGTTCCATCTCACCCCAAATCGGGATGCCCAGCTTCTCGGCCTCCACTAAAGGGGGAACGGTCCGCGGAACCCCGGGGCTGGCAACCACTAGATCAGTATTTTCCTTGGTCAGCGGCGGGTAACCCCCAGCTACAACCTTGATTCCCCGGTCGTTTAACCGGTTCACCAATGCCCCGAGTTCTTCTTTGGTGCGAATATCGCAAGCCGTAACCGCAGCTCCCTTTTCCCTGAGCACCCTGGAAGCAGCTAAACCGCTTTTTCCTAAACCAACTACCAGCGCCTTCATCCCATAGAGATCCATAAAGGTTTCTCCACTCAAATCCACTGATATTTCACCACCTATTAAATAAGTATTGCTTAACCTGCCTTATAATGCCTATTCCCGGCGATTAATCCTATTTAGCCAATTTTTGCTTCTAAAGAAGCAAAGGGACGGTTCTCCCGCTTCCTTTACCGGCTGATTGAAACAATGTTGAAACAAGGGACGGTTCTCAGTTTCCCTCACCGGCTAATTTATGATCCACGCCTTTCAAGTATATTTGGTTTATCTAAAATCTATATGAAACTATGGCCAATAAGGCCAGCATAAAAGCGACCAGCCAAAATACCCGCACCACTTTCACCTCAGACCAGCCGGCCAATTCAAAATGATGGTGCAAAGGGGCCATTAAAAAAACCCGACGCCCGGTCGTCTGAAAGGACACCACTTGAATAATCACGGATAAGACCTCAAGTACAAAAACCCCGCCAACTACAAACAATAGCAATTCCGCGCGGGTCAGTACTGCTAAAGCAGCCAATGCACCACCCAAGGCTAAAGACCCGGTATCGCCCATAAAAACCCGGGCCGGATACCGATTATAATACAAAAAGCCGAGGCAGCCGCCCACTATCGCCAAGGAATACAGGGCAAGGCCGGTCTGGTTAAGAAATAAAGAAATAACCGCGAACGCACCGGCCGCAATCAACACCGTACCGGCAGCCAAGCCATCCAGCCCGTCCGTAAGGTTCACCGCATTCGCCGATGCTACCGCCACCAGAAGCGCGAACAACACATACCCATAACCCAAATCAAAACTTATCCCGCTGAAGGGGATTAAAACTTCCGTCCCCCGGTCTAAACCCCAGACCGAGACTATCCCCAGAATCAAGCCTAAAAATATTTGTCCGGCTAATTTTTCCCGCGCCCTTAACCCGAGCGGCCGGCGCATCACTACCTTGATATAATCATCGATAAAACCGATCAGTCCGTATCCCAAGGTTACGGCCAAAAGCACAAACAGTTCCCGGTTCGCGGGAATCCACAAACCCGCAGCCACCAGAATCCCGGTTAAAAACATCATTCCGCCCATCGTGGGGGTGCCGGTCTTGGTCAGATGCCGCTGCGGTCCGTCATCGCGGACCCACTGCCCTACCTTCAAACGCCTAAGCAGAGGAATCAGGAGGGGTCCCATCAGCCAAGTGGCCGCAACCGCGGTTCCCAGAGTCAGTCCGGCTTTAATCCATAGTTGTTCATTCACACCCTGTTTTCTCCCTTATCTTGCTGCATCTTGCGGTGCCGGCTGCAGCGCCGACACGATCTCTTCCATGTGCATACCCCGAGAACCCTTTACCAGCACCACGTCCCCCGGCTGCAGATAGGCTTCGAGCAAACGAATCGCCTGTTGGTTGTCCGGTACCGTGGCTACCAAAGCTTTGGGCATTCCCGCTTCCCGGGCCCCTTGGGCAATGTGCTCCGCCAGCTTGCCCACAGACAGCAAACAGGATACGCCCAGGCGGGCGGCGGCTGCTCCGACTTGGCGATGACCGGTCTCAGTATAATCACCTAACTCATACATCTCCCCCAATACCGCTATCCGACGCGAGCCGGCAGTGTCACTCAGCACGTTTAATGCCGCCAGCATTGAATCCGGGTTGGCATTGTAAACATCGTTAATAATCGTAGTAGCTTCAATGCCAGGATTTATCGCGAGCCGCATCGCGGAAAGCTGCGCTTTAGCCAGACCTTCGGCCATCTCCTCTAACTGCATCCCTAAAAGCCAGCCTGCGCTCAATGCAGCCAAGGCATTGACTACGTTATGCTGACCGGGTACCGGCAGCCAGACCTCCCCCGCAGTCTGCGGCAGATGCACCTTAAAACGACTCCCGCTGCCCTCTGAACGCAGGTCAGTGGCATAAATCCCGGCGGTGGTCGACTGCAGACCGTAATAAAAAGCGCGGACCCCACAGCGTTGCCCCAAAAAAACCTGCCAGGGGTCGTCAGCGTTTAAAACCGCCCAGCCGTTGGCTGGAAGGCTTTCTAAAAGCTCCCCCTTAGCAAGGGCGATATTCTCCTGCGTTCCCAAAAGTTCCTGGTGTGTATGACCAATGTTGGTAATCACCCCTAGGTTTGGTGCCGCTATTTGGCTAAGGGCCGCAATCTGACCTAATCCCCGCATGCCCATTTCCACTACCGCAGCCTGGTGCTTATCGGTCAACTGAAGAAGAGTCAGCGGCACGCCCAGCTCATTATTATAGTTGCCGCTGGTTTTTAAAGTGTTGAATCTGAAGCCGAGCACTGCGGCCAGCAGGTCTTTTGTCGTAGTTTTACCGGTGCTGCCGGTTATCCCAATCACTGGGATGGAAAATTGCTTTCGATACCAAGCAGCTAAATCCTGCAGGGCTTTTAAGACATCCGGCACCTGCAGCACCGGTGCCGGATTTATTTTGCCGGCTAAATCCTGAGCAGACCGGATCTCCACCCCCTGCTGCACGACAGCCCCGGCTGCCCCCGCCTCCAGAGCTTGCGCTACAAAAGCGTGACCATCCACCCTTTCCCCGGGCAAGGCAAAAAACAATTCGCCGGGCTTAATCGTCCGGGTGTCGATACTTACTCCGGTCACAGTCACTATATCGGCTTTTTGGGGCAAATCGTTTAATAACTGACCGCCAACCAATTGGCCAATCTGCGTTAAACTCAAATCTATCATTTAATAATCACCTGTTCATTATAATAGCCTTTTTTTAACCCGCCCGTTTTGACCCAACTAGTTATATTCACATCACCCAGGCCATCTGGCGGCAGCAAA
The DNA here is from genome assembly GCA_964464665.1 of uncultured Syntrophomonadaceae bacterium. Classification (GTDB taxonomy): domain Bacteria; phylum Bacillota; class Ch66; order Ch66; family Ch109; genus CAYXHK01. The sequence continues at coordinate 12 of CAYXHK010000133.1, read as the reverse complement.
CTCAAAAAATAC
>CAYXHK010000132.1:0-6603 GCA_964464665.1 uncultured Syntrophomonadaceae bacterium | reverse complement strand
GGTCGATGACAAAAATGGCATCCGGCATAAAATTGATGATATCGCTTAAGCGCTGCTCCGAGTTTCTTAAGGCGGCCTCTATCTGCACAAACTCGGTAATGTCCCGAATCGATTCAATCGCCCCGACCAGTTCGCCTTTTTCATCGTAAAGCGGAGCGGCCTTGGCCCAGATAAAATAGTGTTTGTCGCGCAGTTGGTAATCGTCCACTTTGACCACGACACTCTGGTCTTTAAGCAGGATCTTGTGAAACAGTGTTTCGTTTACCGCTTCCGGTCGGATAAAAAAGTCGACCAGCATCGGCCGGCGCTCCTGATAAAAAGGCAGAGCATATTCATAATCCCCTTTGCCCAGCATGTCCTCGGCCTTCACCCCGGTCATTTCCTCAATCGCCTTATTCCAAGAAATGATTTTACCCTCAAGGTCGATAACAAAAATGGCATCCGGCATAAAATTGATAATATCGGTCAAGCGCTGCTCCGAGTTTCTTAAGGCGGCCTCTGCCTGCACAAAATCGGTAATGTCGCGAATCGATTCAATGGCGCCGACCAGTTCTCCTTTATCATTGTAAAGCGGAGCGGCCTTGGCCCAGATGTAGTAGTGCTGACCGAGCAGGTCGTAATCATCTACTTTAACCACCACGCTGTTATCTTTGAGCAGGATCTTGCGAAACAGATCTTCGTTTACCGCTTCCGGTCGGATAAAAAAGTCGACCAGCATCGGCCGGCGCTCCCCATAAAAAGGCAGAGCGTATTCATAATCCCCTTTGCCCAGCATATCCTCGGCCTTAAACCCGGTCTTTTCCTCAATCGTTTGATTCCAGACAATAATTTTTCCGTCTAAGTCGATCGCAAAAATAGCGTCCGGCATAAAATTGATAAAATCGAGCAGCCGCTGCTCCGAATTTCTTAAGGCTGTCTCTATCTGCACAAAATCGGTGATGTCGCGGATCGATTCGATAGCCCCGATCATTTGGCCCTGCTCATCGTAAAGCGGAGCCGCCTTAGCCCACATAAAATAGCGTCTGCCCTGTACTTCCACAGCATCGACTTCTACCACCACACTGTTGTCTTTCCGCAGGGCCTGCCGGTACAGTTCTTCGTTAACCTCTTGTGGCCGGACAAAAAAATCAACCAGCATCGGTCGGCGCTTATTGTAAAAAGGTAAGGCATATTCGTAATCCCCTTTACCCAGCATCACCTCCGCCTTGACCCCGGTCAATTTTTCCATCACCTCATTCCAAACGACTACCTTACCCTCCATATTGATTACAAAAGTGGCATCCGGTAATAAGTCGGCAATGCTGATGATATTTTTTTTATATAATTTCAGGTTCTCAGAGTCATTTCTGGGTATAGTCATCATAATCACCTCTTTTACATTAGTTCATTGCAAACGTCGCTCAGTTGACAATATACTATTGAGATGGTTTATCCAGCTGCCTTTGGCTAACCTAACCGTTTATGAGCTGGACTCCTTGGCAGCTTAGACCTATACTGCCTCTAAGCTGTCCAAATACCTTTCAACCGATAAGGCGGCGATGGCTCCGTCTCCTACCGCTGTAGCGACTTGGCGCAGGTCTTTGTCCCGGACATCGCCGGCTGCAAAAACCCCGGGTACGGAAGTGGCCAGGCGCGTATCGGTTTTGATATAACCTTCGGCAGTAAGCTCTACCTTCCCCGCTAAAAAACTGGAATTAGGCTCTACTCCGATATACACAAATACTCCTTCGACCGGTAGCTCCCGCTTCTCTTGATTTTGGGTATTTAAAAGCAGTAAATTCTCTACGCTTTTCCCGCCTTGCACCGCTTGAACCTGCGTGTTCCAAATAAAATTTATCTTCTCATGCCGAAAAGCCCTCTCCTGCGCAATCCGCGCGGCCCTTAGCTTATCTCGCCGGTGAATGAGATGCACCTGCTTAGCAAAACGGGTTAAAAAGAGAGCCTCTTCCACTGCGGCATCTCCGCCACCCAAGACCGCTATAGTACGGCCTTGATACAGAGCGCCGTCGCAAGTGGCGCAGTAGGATACACCCCGGCCGATAAATTCCGCTTCCCCCGGTACGCCTAAACTACGGGGATTCGCTCCGCTGCAAATGACGAGCGTCCGGGTTTTGTAATAACCTTCCTCAGTATGAACAATCTTAGTCTTTCCTTCTATTTCCGCTTGCTGCACCTCTTGATAACGCAAATCCAAGCCAAAACGGATCGCCTGTTCCTGAAAATTTAACATGAGGTCCGGGCCGGAGATGCCTTGGGGAAAACCTGGATAATTCTCAATTAAATCAGTCGTTGAGGCCTGCCCGCCGGGCAACCCTTTTTCTAGTAAAAGCGTTTTCAAACGGGCGCGGGAAGCATAAAGCGCTGTCGTTAATCCGGCCGGCCCTCCCCCGATGATAATGGCATCATAAATCTCCAACTTTAATCCTCCTCTGCGTGATATACCGAAACTTCACCGCAATGCGGTTAAGCGCATTAGATTCTTGAGCTTTATTTGTTCCTCTTTTTATTCTATTATAAACTACCCTTGCCAAATAGTCAGAAAATAATTTAAACGACCGGAAATAAAATACAAAAAATATAAGATTAGGATGTTGCTGCCACTTTACAGCGAGGCAACCTCCATGTTATAATTGAGTTGTTGTTAAGACGAAATTTTTAAATTTGTTGTAAATCTTATCTTTAGGCACTCCAGTTATCACATTTAAGCGCGCATTAAATTTTGCGCTTTTTTACTCTACATGAATAGCCGAACAGCGCCGCTTAAACCTATGCACCGCTATCCCTGAACAAATGAAAAACGGAAAATAACTCCAGCCTTAGAAGGGGGGACTAAAATGATCAAAGTTGGATTGATTGGCTTGGGTCGTACCGGTTCTATTGTGGCTAAAGGCCTTCTAGCGGACCCCAAAATTGATTTAGTATCCGCTTTAGCCCGCCCGGGCAGCTCCAAAATTGGGAAAGACCTGGGGGACATCTTAGATACCCGGCCTACCGGGTTGTTGGTAAAAGGGAGCAATAAACTCGACGGGGAAATCTGGGAGACAATCCCGGACGTGCTGGTTGACTTCACTAATCCGGAAGCGTGTTTGAAGAATTTGCGGGTAGCAGCGCTGCATGGGGTCCCATTCATCATCGGGACTACCGGGTTTTCCGCTGAACAGCTGAATGCGGCGCAAGCAATCTCCCAGCAATTCAAGTCTACGGTAGTCTATGCCCCAAACCTTTCACTGGGGATCAACGTGCTGCTCAACCTGGTCCTGAAAGCCGCGGAAATTTTAGGGGATTGGGATATTGAAATTATTGAGACCCACCACCGCCATAAAAAAGATGCCCCATCGGGCACAGCTTTAAAGATTGCGGAACAACTGGGGAACTGCCGGGATATACCCGAAGAGATGATTGCCCTGGGGCATGACCGACATTCCGCCCGGCAAGATGGCGCGATTGGCGTGCACGCGATTCGCGGGGGCGGAGTCACCGGGATCCACCAGGTAATTTTCCTGAGCGAAAATGAGCGGATCGAGATTAAGCACGAATCTCATTCCCGAGCCAACTTTGTGGATTGTCTAAGACGCGTGATCAACTGGGTGATGTCAGCCAAGGCCGGATACTACACCGTCGAAGAGACCCTGGGCTTAGCCCCGCATCCCAGCCGGGTCAGCCGGCCCGATCACATCCAAATCGTCGCTGACCACGGCCTGACCGCGGGCTAACCGCCGGTTGTGTATTTACTTAATGCCAAACGAGATTCCATATCCGTTTACTTTACTCAAATAACCACCAATTAGTTCATTTACTTAATGCCGAACTCTTTCAGTTTTCGGTGCAAAGTAGTCAGACCGATATCCAACAGTTTGGCGGTTTGAGTTTTATTCTGTCCGGTTTGCTTGTAGACCTTTAAAATATGCCCTTTTTCCACTTCCGCTAAACTTAAGTTTTCTTCCCCCGGCTCGCTCGGCGCGACAACCGCCAGGCGGGCTGCTTTTATTTTTCGCATTTCCAGAGGTAGATGCGATATGGAAATCAGACCGCCTTGCGCCAGATTATAGGCGCTCTGAATGATCGACCGCAGTTCCCGCACATTCCCCGGATAACTGTAAGCCTGCAGCAAGGCCAGGGCTTCCTCCTGGATTTGGGCGCTGCTTTGGCCGAAGCCGAATTCCTGCAGAAAATGCTCCACCAAGGCCGGCACATCGTCCAGACGCTCGCGCAGCGGCGGAATATTAAGCCAGGCCACTTTAAGCCGATAGTATAAATCCTTGCGAAACCGACCCCGGCTGACTAACTGTTCCAGGTTCGCATTAGTCGCGGCGACGAATCGGACCTCGATTTTGCGGGTGCGGGTAGTCCCAAGTTTTACGAACTCTTTTTCCTGCAGTACCCTTAATAATTTCCCCTGAAGATCGGGCGACAAATCGCCGATTTCATCTAAAAAGAGGGTGCCCCCGGCCGCGGCTTCCAGATATCCCTCCCGGTCGCGATCCGCCCCGGTAAAAGCCCCCCGGATATGGCCAAAAAACTCCGACTCAAAGAGGGAGGGAGAAAGCGCGGCCATATTGACCGGGATGAAAGGCTTGCCCGAACGATTACTGGCCCGGTGTATCGCTTGGGCCAGCAGCTCTTTGCCGGTGCCGCTTTCGCCGGTGATCAAAACCGGGATGTCACTACGGGCGTGCAGATCCGCTTCGTGGAGTACTTTTAATAAGGGCCGGGAAACAGTAACGATTCCCTGAAAACCTGGCGGAACCTGCAGCCCGACCTCGTTGCGCTGGAAAGCTAACAAACCGATCAAACGTTTCCGCTCTAAAGCTCTATCTAAAGAGATGAGCAGCTTTTCGCGGGACAGCGGTTTGATCAGATAATCGTAGGCGCCCAGCCGCATCGCCCGTACCGCGGTCTCAATTTCCTCCACCGCGGTTACCATGATGCATTCGGTTTCCGGGCTGTAGGTTTTGATCAGTTCCAAAACTTCCAATCCGCTGATTTTGGGCATGGTAATATCAATTATAGCCAAATCGATCGGCTGCTTTTCAATAAACTCCTGAACCTGCTCCGGATGATTTAAAAAGAAAATGTTTTTATAGCCCGCGGTCACCAAACCGCGCCGGATGCTGTCCAGAAAATGCATTTCATCATCAATAGCTAAAATTCGGCTGTCCATCATGCTTCCTCCCAGTCAAGACCTGAGCGCTGATCCCGCCCCCTATTTTCCGACAATTTTAGTATACTCGAAGCACGACAGATAATAAAGCCTGGGGAAAACGTCAGCTCTTGATAAGTGGTCGCTCCGATTACTAAAACACACGGTGCCCAAAATTATATTCGTACGCGCTTTGGCCCGGATCGGTTAGAAGGCCAATGCCAGGCGCACCACCAAAAAGAAACCCCTGTCTTATGAAGATCAGGGGTTTTTCATATCCTGTATGGGGATTATTATGTTTATGTTTGTAATGACTGCTTAGTTTAAGTTCATCAGGATCAAGTGAAGTTTAATATTACATTCCCATTCCGGGGCTCATTGGAGGCATCATGGCTTTTTCTTCTTCTTTCTTTTCACAGATCAGGCACTCGGTAGTCAGCAGCATAGCCGAAATACTAGCCGCATTTTGCAGTGCCGAGCGGGTAACCTTGGCCGGGTCAACGATGCCAGCAGCGATCATGTCTTCATACTGACCGGTTAAAGCGTTGAAGCCAATGCCCGGCGGGGTCACTTTAACTTTTTCTACCACTACGGAGCCTTCTACGCCCGCATTGTTGGCAATCTGCCGTACCGGTTCTTCCAGGGCCTTCTTCACAATCTTAACCCCAGTCAGTTCGTCGCCTTCCGCTTCCACTTCTTCCAAAGCCGGAAGGATATCCAATAAGAGGGTGCCGCCGCCGGCCACGATTCCTTCTTCTACTGCCGCGCGAGTCGCGGAGAGAGCATCTTCCATGCGGTGTTTCTTCTCTTTAAGCTCAGTTTCGGTAGCTGCTCCGACTTGGATTACGGCAACGCCGCCCGCCAGACGGGCCATCCGTTCCTGTAATTTTTCCCGGTCATATTCGGAGGTTACTTCTTCGAACTGATTCTTGATCATGTTCAGCCGGCTCTTAATGTTTTCTTCGGTCCCAAAACCGTTAACAATGATGGTTTCTTCTTTGTTGACCTTAACCTTGGCGGCCCGGCCCAGCATATCGACTGTGGTGTTTTCCAGCTTGAGGCCAAGGTCTTCGGTTACGTATTTTCCGCCGGTTAAAATGGCGATATCTTCGAGCATCGCTTTGCGGCGATCCCCGAAACCAGGCGCTTTCACCGCTACGCAGGTAAAGGTGCCCCGCAGTTTATTGACCACCAGGGTAGCCAAAGCTTCGCCTTCTACATCATCCGCGATCAAGAACAACGGTCTTCCCGCCTGAACCACTTTTTCTAAAACCGGCAGCACATCGGCAATCGCGGAGATCTTTTTGTCAGTGATTAAAATATACGGTTCGTCCAGTACGGCTTCCATGCGCTCGACCGAAACCGTATGCAGGTAGCCATGTCGAATATCGTCTTCGCGTGACCAAATGGCTTTGACCGGGGTGCCGGCCGGCATGGCTTTTGCAATGATGGCTGCTTCGTCG
>CAYXHK010000131.1:1480-6662 GCA_964464665.1 uncultured Syntrophomonadaceae bacterium | reverse complement strand
GACCGTGAGGTCTTTATGAAAGGCGTGGACTATTCCTACTATTATGAGCAGGAAGACATGATTTCAGAAGAATAAACCTATACCCTGACTTATTCCCGAGAACGGACGAAAACCGTTGAACTGTTCCCTCGAACAGGAAGCACCCTGAAATCCACTATTGACCTATTCCCGCGAACAGACAAAACGCAAAATACATACCAGACATCAATCTGATGCTATCGTTCCATGTTGAGTGTATAATAATGATGACGAATAGTGGTTCGGAGTGCAACACTTTGACCACTACATATAGTGTTTTGGAACAAAAAAAGAACAATAATCTGGCTAAAGATGTCATCTATTTGGGGTGGATTTTTCAGCGAAAATATAGATGAAATAGCAGCTTTCTAAAAATTATTAAAAGAACGAGATTAAGCTTAAGCAATATAAAAGGTTTTGAGCTTAGTCTCTTTTTCATATTTATGGAAATATTCTGTTGAAACATGTATAATGAAAGGAAATAAGTACGAGGTGTGCTGATGAACTCTGAAATTATTATGTATCAAACCGAAGATGGTTTGACGAAAATAGAAACTACTTTTGATAATGATACCGTTTGGCTCTCCATTGACCAAATGGCAGAGTTGTTTCAGCGAGATAAATCCACTATTTCTCGTCACATAAAAAATATATTCAATGAAGGTGAATTGATCAGAAATTCAGTTGTTGCAAATTTTGCAACAACTGCTGCTGACGGTAAAACATATCAGGTTGATTACTACAACTTAGATGTCATTATCTCTGTGGGATATCGTGTGAAATCCTTGAGAGGCACTCAGTTCAGAATTTGGGCAAGCAATGTTTTAAAAGAATACATGAGAAAAGGCTTCGCCATGAACGATGGTCTTTTAAAAAATAATGGCGGAGGAATATATTTTGATGAATTGTTGGAGCGGATCCGTGATATTCGTTCATCAGAAAAGGTATTCTGGAGAAAAGTGTTCGATATTTATGCAACGAGTGTAGATTATGATCCAAGAACGGAAGCGTCTACATTGTTTTTCAAAACAGTCCAGAATAAAATGCATTGGGCAGCACATGGTCAGACTGCAGCTGAAAAGATTTATTACTCAGCAAATGCGAGCAGGCGTTTTATGGGGATGCTGAGTTTTAAGGGAGAAAGGCCATCGCAATCGGATGCTTTAGTTGCAAAAAATTACTGCAGCTTATGGCTCAATAAACCAACAACCGGTGGTACTTCTGCGCCAGTTCCGAGATCAGTTCCTGCTTACCAATTCATGGGGTCAAGCATTTGTTCAATTCTATTATCACAACTCACCATCAATAGCGCGGTTTATCGCTGATAGTGAGTGCCTGAAACTATTGGTAAAAGCCCTGTTGAGTCCGGTGATATTGGTAGTGTTTCTCATATTTCATCCTGTCTGGGGACTGATTCTTTTTTCGCTGTTTATTTGTATTATGTTTGTGTGGCTAAAACGACTTAAAGATATTGTAGAATGATAACAAAAAAATAGGAAATATGCCTATAAAGCTAAGGTTTTAGGGTGGTTTTTTCTTAATTCCAGCCCTCGATGTGTGTTTGCTGAAACATATCGAGGGTATATTTTTTGCAATGGTTTTGAAGACCATCTCTGTTTATTTATCAAAATAAAAGGTATTTTCTACTTTTTTGCAGAAATTAGTTAAGTATAGCAAACACTGACGATGTTAGAAACGATCAAAGTGCTGGGAGGATTTTAGGAAATGTTTATTGATCTATTTGAGGATTTCGTAAAAAGAAACGGAGATAAGACGGCAATAGTTGCTGATATGGGGAACAGAACAGTGACCTATGCCGAATTGAATATTTTAAGCGGTAAAATCGCCAGTGCTCTTGTTCAAAGGGGAGTCAAAAAGGAGGATATCGTTCCGGTGCTGCTGCCCCGGGGTATAGAGTATATTGCCGCAGAAATCGGGATTATCAAAGCAGGAGGCGCCTTTTTGGGACTGGACTTGTCTTATCCGCAAGAAAGGATCGATTACATAAAAAAAGATTGCGGTTGCAGCTTTCTCATAGATATGGCGTTTATTGAAAAGGCAATGGTAATGGAGCCGTTATCTGAAAATGTCCGAAACGAGAAAACCGATGCAGCCTTTGCCTTATATACTTCAGGCTCAACCGGCAATCCCAAAGGGATTATTCACGAACATAAAAGCTTTCTTTCTGGTATAGAGCGACATAGGGAGTTTTATCAATTAACGTCTGAAGACATTTATGCCTCCAATACTCCATTTACTTTCGTAGCTGTTGTATTTGACGTATTTCTGCCTTTATCTGTGGGGGCTGAGCTTCATATTGTGCCTGATTCTGTGAGAAAAGATATAGTAAAACTGGAACAGTATATCAAGGAGCATTCGATAACAGCCTGTTTTTTAAGCCCGCAGATGTTGAAAAGATTTCAAAATAAAAGCAGCAGCTTAAGAAGGGTGATCACCGGCAGTGAAAAAGTAAGCGGTGTGTCCCCAGACGGTTATGAAATCATCAGCATCTACGGATCAAGTGAAACGATTGCGGGCGTGGCAGGTTTTGCAGTGGACAAAAAATATGAGAATACCCCTATCGGCAAAGCGGTTGAAGGGTACGCTGTATACCTGCTGGATGAAAACGGCAGCGAGGTAAAAGACGGGGAAGAAGGAGAAATCTGCATCGCCGGGATTGTAGCCCGGGGTTATATTAATCTGCCGGATGAAACAAAAGAAGCATTCCGGGAAAACCCTTTTTCCCAAAATGAAGACGATAAAATCCTGTTTTGTTCCGGTGATATCGGCAGGCGTTTACCGGATGGGAATTTGCTCTATGTAAACAGAAAGGACTGGATGCTTAAGATTAATGGACAGCGCGTGGAACCGGGGGAAATTGAAGCAATGATCAACACAATTCCCGGAGTTGAAACCGCAGTCGTCAAAGGTTTTGAAAACGAATACAGTCAGTCCTATATGTGCGCCTATTATAAAGAAACAGAGCCGGTTAGCCCTGAAGAAGTCAGAGCAGAACTGCTGAAGCGAGTCCCCCCCTATATGGTCCCGTTATTTATTGAAAAAATTGAGCAGTTCCCGCTCAATTCCAACGGCAAACTTGACAGAAAATCATTGACGTCTCCGGATATTACTAAATACAGAGGACAATATATAAAACCCGAAAACAAGACTCAGGAACTAATCTGCAACGGGTTTTCATCCGTGCTTAAACAAGATTCAATAGGGATTAATGATGATTTCTTTGCTTTGGGTGGGGATTCAATTAAGGGAATTATGCTGCAGAAAGCCTGTGCAGAAATCGACTTGATGGCGGAAGATATTCTTATGGGCAGAACGCCTCGAATTATGGCTCTGTTATGTGAAAACCGGCGGAAGGATAACCGGGAAGACCCATTTGAAGGCTGCTCCGGAGGAAAACCTTTCTATCCCATGACCGACAGTCAGCTGGGCGTATTTTTGGAATGCTCGGAAAACCCGACGGCGACCATGTACAATATACCGATGTCTTTTTTCATATCTCATAATGTAAAGATAGATCAAGATAAGTTTATTGCTTCCGTAAAAAAAGCAGTGGAAAGCTTCCCCTCTTTAAAGACGGTTGTTGCTTACCGTGACGGCACACCAGTTATAATTCCCCGGGCGGACATGGAAGTCGCTGTTCCAATGATAAAAATGTCGGAAAGTGACCTGAAAAAAGCGAAAAGGGATTTTGTTAAACCTTTTCAGCTTGAAGAAGGGCCGCTATTTAGGTTTGCGGTTTATGAGACAGAAGAAGGCTTTCATTTTTTGATGGATATTCATCATATGATTTTTGACGGCACTTCGACGGAGGTATTCCTCAGGCAGATCGCCAATTTTTATCAGGATGAGGAAGCATTGCGGGAAGAAGTTAATTCCTTCGCTGTGGCCAATTATGCAGAGAAATATGCCGGCACCCCGGCTTATGAAGAGAACCGCAAGTACTTTGACAAAATGCTCTCCGGGATAGAAGTTGATTCCAATCTGATTTTCGACAAAGAAGAAGGCAACAAAGCTGAAAAACAGGAACAAGCAGACAAGCCCTCCGAAAATATTCGGATAGCGCTTGCCGGAAAGATTGAAGCGGACAGTATAGCCCCGTTCCTCAAACAAAACAGTATTACTGAAAACACCTTGTTTATGGGGGCGTTCTCTTACTGTCTGGCAAAGTTCACCGGGCAGGATGAATCCTTATTCTGTACGGTCGGCCACGGAAGGTTCCACCGGAAGTTAAAGAATACGGTCGGCATGCTGGTCAGAACCCTTCCCGTCTATACAAAATTTAATGAAGAAGAAAGAATAGCCGATTATTTGCTGAAGCTTCAGAATGATTTCTATACAACCCTGAAAAACCAGGCGTATTCTTTTGGAGAAATGGCCAGGAATCACGGATTAAAATCCGATATTCTTTATGTTTACCAGAATGAAATGTTGAATGGTTTTCAACTGGGGGGTCATACGATTCCCCTGGAAAATATCGAGACCGGAAGCAGTCTGGCGAATCTGACCCTGATGATATTTAAACGGGAAACCGGCTATGAGATGTCTCTCAATTACCGCAGCGATTTATACCGAGAAAACACCGTGCGAAGATTTGCCAGTATGATGGTGATGATCTTAAAAGGCTTTCTGCAAAACACCACTCTCAGGGAAATCAAACTTGTTACAGAGCAGGACATTCACCTGCGAGAGAAATTTAACGATAATAAGCTGGAATTTGACAGAAGTTTGACAGTCATTGATTTGTTCCGGCAGCAGGCTGCCCAAAACCCCGATCATACAGCTATAGTTTTTAAAGATCGTTCCTTAACTTATAAGGAACTGGATGATTTATCGGAAGCGCTGGCTGTTCATTTAAAGAAAAAAGGGGTGGGGCCGGAAAAACCGGTAGGTATTCTAATCAATCGCAGTGAAATATTTCCGGTGTGCTTCCTAGGCATTTTAAAGGCCGGTGGCGCCTACCAGCCGTTGGATCCGCAGTACCCCAAAGAACGCCTTCTTTATATGATGGAAGACTCGAGAATGGAAATATTGATTGCAGACCGGGAGTTGCAAGAAATTGCCACAGGATTTAAAGGGGAAATTATTGACACCAATGATATTTACGCGCTCTCTCTTGACCGGACGGTTCAACTGGAGAGTCCGA
>CAYXHK010000131.1:0-1470 GCA_964464665.1 uncultured Syntrophomonadaceae bacterium | reverse complement strand
CCCGGGATCTGTTTATTCTTCTTTATACATCCGGTTCTACCGGCATGCCGAAAGGCTGTATGCTTGAGCACCGCAACCTGTTGAATTTCTGCCGGGTTTTCCAAAAAATGTATTCGATTACAGAAAACGACCGGTCAGTCGCATATGCAAGCTTTGGCTTTGATGCCTCCATGATGGACTTTTATCCGTATCTTACAAAAGGAGCTTCGGTTTATATCATTCCGGAAGAAATGCGTCTGGATATAATTGAGCTGGATGCTTATTTCCGGAAAAACAAGATTACTAATTTCTTTATAACCACCCAACTGGGCCGTCAGTATGTTACTGAATATCCGGACAATCCTTATATCCGGGCAGCTCTGACGGGGGGAGAAAAGCTGACGTCTTGTGACCCTCCCAGCTACCGCTTTGAAAACTTGTATGGGCCGACAGAGTGTACGATTTTTGTCACAAACTTTACAGTCGATAAAAAGTATGCCAATATCCCCATCGGACGGTCTTTCGGCAATACGGATATTTATATTATTGATAAATACAACAGAGAACTTCCGGTGGGCGTGCCCGGAGAATTGTGTATTGCCGGATACCCTGTGGCAAGAGGATATTTGAACCGGGATGATTTGACCGGGAAGGTATTTGTGGAGAATCCCTTTTCTTCGAAAACGGGATATGAAAGAATCTATAAGACCGGGGATATCTGCCGCTATCTGGAGGACGGAAATATTGAATTTGCCGGGCGGAGAGATTTTCAGGTGAAAATCAGGGGCTTCAGGATCGAATTATCTGAGATTGAAGCGAGAATCCGCCGCTTCCCGGGAATAAAGGATGCTACGGTAATTGCCAAAGACGGACCTGACGGAGGAAAGTTTGTAGCTGCTTATATTACGGGAGAAACGGAAATAGATATTTCCAGGCTGAACGAATTTATTATGGAAGAACTTCCTTATTACATGGTGCCTGCCGCTACCATGCAAATCGAACGGATTCCTTTGAATCAAAACGGAAAGGTAGACAAGAAAAAACTGCCTGAACCGCAATTTGGATCAGGGGGCAAAGAGGAAGAGTCAAGCAGGCCCTTAACGTATCTGGAAGAAGCGCTGCTTGGAATTGTCGGTGAGATCGTAGGACACAAGAACATTGGCATTAATCTGAATCTGATGAGAGCCGGCCTGACTTCTTTGTCCGCAATTAAACTGGCGACCACGATCCAGAAAGTATTCGGCTACACTCCGACTGTTAAGAAAATGATGCAGGGAACCACAATCCTGGAACTGGAAAATGAAATTCAAAAATACCTGCTGGAAAAGGTAATGCTTCCGCATCAGGAAGCGGGGGAAGCCGACCATCAGCTTAGGGGCTGGGATCTAATTCATTCGCAAACGGATTATCTTTTATCACCGACCCAAATGGGAGTCTAGCGTGAAAACAATACGATTACCGAGCAACACTGATGGGAGCTAAAAAAGGGCA
>CAYXHK010000130.1:3838-6728 GCA_964464665.1 uncultured Syntrophomonadaceae bacterium | reverse complement strand
CTAACAAAACTAAGTAAATCTTAATATTTGTTAGTCCCTTTATTAGTCCTTAGGGTATAATTAACTTGTTTACTAATATTTATCAGGATTGATTATAAATGATCGAGGCCTTAGCGTGAATTAATCAAAGGCAAGGCAAATAAAAAGATATGACCTTGAGGGATTTTAAAATCCTTATGTTGTTAAAAACAATGGATATCAAAAAATGACAAAGGATAAGGATAAAAGTTGATGTGGCAGCGAACAAGAAAAAATGTAGAAACCTATAAGCGGCTTAGCAAGGTCTCCCTGGTCGGTTTTTTAGCCGAACTCCCGAATTTAATTGCCACCCTTATTACATGTTTTTTAACCGCATCGCTAATTGTCTGGGTGGACTTTTTCAGATCTTTGGAATCCACCTTGCACTATGGTATTGTATGGATTGTTTCCGACAAGCTGCAAAATGACCTGTCCGATCAGTATAATTACGGTGTCGACCGGGTGGAAGTCTTTGCCTCTTTAATCTGCGACACCATTGTCTGCCTCAGTTTAATTGGGGTTTCCATTTATTCCGTCATACAGTTTTTCCATGTCCAGGCCCCTAGCGATAACCTGTTGATCTTCCTCATTCTGAAGGCCGTCAATATTTCATTTGATGTGTACTTTGTAACCCAGCAACTGATAATCCGAAAAAAAGGAAAGTCCCGGGTCAATGAAACTGAACTGGCCTCCTCTGCCAAATACCTTGCGGATGATGTGGTCACGGCTATTGTCGCGGTGATTTGCTTCCTATTTCGCGATGTCCGTATCGTGTGGTATCTTAGCCCCGCATTCGGCCTGGCGATTAGCATCTATTTCATTCTTTCCTGCACCAGGCGGTTAAAGAGATCTCTTTATGATCTCACCGACCGGGCGCTCGCTATTCCCGTTCAGGATAAGATCCTAGATACCCTATTGGAATACAGGGGTTGCTACCGGCGCATCAACGCCATCAACTCCCGCGAGATCAACAACACCGTGCAGATAGATCTGGAGATCAGCTTTTTTGATGATACGACCTATCGGCAGGAAATGGATTTTTTAGACCAGGTGAAAAGTAGAATCAGCGAGCGCATCAAGGACTGCCGGATCTCATTAGTATTAAATCAGGATGCCCCGGCCAAGGATGAATACCCTCGGGAGGAAACGTGATCACTACATACATCTTTCAAACGAAAGTGTTTGCAGAGGTAAAGCTTTCTCAGCCGATTACCATCAGACAGCAGTTCACCGGCCGACATTTCTATTTTAAGGAATATCCCGTGGCCGGGTATTGCCTCACGGTATGCGGCAGGGAAACAATTTTGCCGATAGCGTTCTAAATATGCCGAAAGAGAGGTTAACTGTATGAAATCTTTTATCGAAATATTTAAAGAGCATGTTCATGCCCTGCCCCGGCACCCGATTGTCTTTGACGAGATGCACATCGCCGGCATTACATATAGGCAGCTGGACGAGTTTTCCGGCCAGGTGTACGCATATTTAAAGCAGCATGGCATCGGCAAAGAGGATTTTGTGCTAATCAACATGCCCCGAAGTGCCGCCGTCGTCATAGTCATGTTGGGTGTATGGAAAGCGGGTGCCGCCTTCGTCGTGGTCGAGGATAGTTACACGCCGGAGCGCATTGCCTACATTGACAAAGATTGCCGCTGCAAACTAACGATAGATAAAGCAATTATGGAAGAAATCAGTAAGTATGAACCGCACCCGGGATACGAGGAAGCCGGCCCGCATGACGCCGCCTTTGCTGTCTATACCTCCGGCACCACCGGAAATCCCAAAGGTGTTTTGCATGAATACGGCAACATTATGCGCTGTGCAGCGTCTTTAAACTATGATGGTGAGCTGATCTTAAAAAAAGGCGAACGTTTTGCGCTTCTTTCCCCGCTTAGTTTTGTTGCCTCCATAATCGCGATAATCGGGTGTCTCTTTGGCGGATGCTCCCTCTATCTTGCCCCCTATAAAATCGTCAAAAATCCGGTAGCTTTCAGGCACTTTTTACAGGACAACCGTATTTCGATCTCCTTTATCACCCCCTCCTACCTGCGTGTCCTGAAAGGACAAATCAGCCCCTATCTTCAGACTATTATCGTGGGCAGCGAGTCCGCCCACGGTGTCTATATGGAAAATGCCAGGATACTAAATTTCTACGCCTTAAGTGAAAGCTGCTTTATTGTCAGTATCTTCAAAATCGACCGGTCCTATGACGTCTGTCCCATCGGCAGACCCCAGTTTGACTTAAGTATCACTCTCCTAACAGAAGAGGGAACACCCGCCAAAGATGGTGAGATGGGTGAGCTCTGTTTTGAAAATCCCTATGTCCGCGGTTATATCAATCTTCCCGGGGAAACAAAAAAAGCATTCACCGGTGATCTCTACCATTCGGGGGATCTGGCCAAGCGCCTGCCGAGCGGCAGCTTTCTTTTGGTGGGCAGAAGCAACGACATGATCAAGATTAACGGCAACCGGATCGAGCCGGCAGAGATCGAGAAGGCTGTCAAAGAAGTGCTGGGGATCGAATGGGCGGCGGCCAAAGGTTTTGAGGATGGCCATAAGGCCTATGTCTCAGTCTATTACACGGCGGATATTGAGGTTGACGCCGAAATGCTGCGGAAAAGACTCCTTAGACACCTTCCCTACTATATGATCCCGGCATACTTTGTGAAAATCGATCAGATTCCATCTTTGCCGAATGGAAAGCTGGACAAAAAGGCGCTTCCGGCTCCAAAGATTGAGGATTACCGTACTGCCTATGAGCCCCCGGTAAATGAGATCGAAAAAAGGCTGTGCCGCGCTTTCCAAAAGATTCTCAGGAACTCCGCCGATATTGATGGCCACAAAGGGACCTTCCTTCACCGGACTGGAAGCATGG
>CAYXHK010000130.1:1943-3828 GCA_964464665.1 uncultured Syntrophomonadaceae bacterium | reverse complement strand
AAAAGATTCTCAAACTCAACAAAGTCAGCGTCAATGATGATTATTATGAGCTGGGCGGCAATTCCCTTTCTTCCATGCAAGTCATCGTGGAAAGCGCCCTGCCGGGGCTTAGCACGTCGGAGATATTTAAGGGGCGTACCGTGAGAAAGATCGCGGCGCTTTACAGGGAACGGCACACACAGGACAGCGCATCGGATGAAGAAAAAAACGCTGCGGCCATGGAGCTGCCCCATGCCCTTACCAGCGAACAGCTATATATGATTGACTATCAATTGTACACCCCTATGTCCACGATGTACAACCTGTTCACCATGCTGAAGATGGATAAGGCCTTCATTGATATTGGTCGCTTCGCCGCGGCTGTCAAAACGGCGGTGAAAAATCATCCGGCACTGCTCACAACATTCTCATTCAACGAGGATGGCGAAATGCAGCAGACCTATACACCGGATATCATGCCGGAAATTAAAGTGGAAAAGCTTTATGAACAAGAACTGGCGCTAGTGAAAGATACGCTTGTGAAGCCTTATATCCTCGTCAATTCCTGTATGTTCCGATGCCGCATCTTTGAGACGGAAAATGCGGGCTACCTGTTCTTTGACGCGCATCACTCCCTGTTCGACGGCATCTCCTTTAAAGTGTTTATGGGCAACGTAGTTAAGGCGTATCTGGGAATGCCCATGGAACCGGATTACTATTATCTGATGCTTAGCGAACGGGAGAATGATCTCTATATGCCGGAGTATGAACTAAGCAAACAGTATTTTGAGGCACGATACGACGGTGACCACTGGGCAACTCATCCAAGAACTGACCATCAATCCCGCTGCAATGAAGCAGGCAGACTGACCGGCACCCTGGCAATTAGTCAGGAGGAAATGCGGCGCATGGAAGAGACATATCAACTGTCCAGAAATGAATTTTTTATTGTGACCGCTGCCTTGGCTATATCTTTTTACAATGATGCACCTGATGTGAAGCTATCCTGGATTTATAACGGCAGGGAAAACGCCGGCATGATGACGACAGTGGGACTAATCTTTCGTGATTTGCCTGTGGCTTTCCATTTTAAGGATGCAGCCGATGTTAAAAAACTGTACGCCGATGTAAAAGATCAGGTATACCAGGGTATCCTGCATAGCAACTACCCTTATGTAGAAAAGAACGCCCCGGTGGTATTGGGCGATCACTGCTACCTGCTCTACCAGAAAGATATCCGTGACATCGGTGGTTTTAAAGGGATCGATTTCGAGATGGTTGATGTCCGTCAGAACCAGCCTGCATCCCAGACCGTGCTGGACATACATATTTTGGATGATGTAGATGGGCTTAGGACCATGTTCGACTATGCCGCAAGCCGCTACGATGCAGAAAACATGACCTTGTTTATGGATCTGTTCATCCGGGTTGCCCGGCTGCTCGTCCGGCACGACGCCGGCAAAATACTAACCATCAAAAACATAAAGGAACAATTGTTGATCGCCGGCTCTTCCCGTCACGGGGAGCCCCGAGTATAATCCAGGAGAACAAAAGAACACAAGGGGACGGTTTGAGATCACT
Organism: uncultured Syntrophomonadaceae bacterium; assembly: GCA_964464665.1. GTDB lineage: Bacteria > Bacillota > Ch66 > Ch66 > Ch109 > CAYXHK01. The sequence continues at coordinate 2,268 of CAYXHK010000130.1, read as the reverse complement.
GAAAAAGGTTGCGTTTTAGGCAACCTTTAATTTGTTTTAGGCTATTAAAAGCAGACCAGGAGAAAAAAACCGGAAAATAAAAAACTGGCGGAATTTAAGGCGATGCCAGCCTGGCTATCCGCTTTAAATTTACCACCAGGCTGTTAATTTAGCGATGCGGATACTTCGTAGACCGTAACCAGCGGTTCGGCCTAATCCATGGAATCTTTTTAATCGCGTTAAGATAAAGTCTTTATCCGGAACTTTGGCTAACCTTGCCAGGTAATTCATCGCTCGACAATTCCCCACCGGGCAATTCATTGTTGGCTAATCCCTCGCAGTTGTT
>CAYXHK010000130.1:0-1843 GCA_964464665.1 uncultured Syntrophomonadaceae bacterium | reverse complement strand
CGCTCGACAATTCCCCACCGGGCAATTCATTGTTGGCTAATCCCTCGCAGTTGTTGGGTAATTCATCGCTCGCCAATTCATTTCCCATAATCGACCGCTGATGAGTTACCGCTAGCTGCATGCTTATAAAGACCAGAATCGAACCCGCTATTTCGATTGGGGTTAATCTCTCTCCCAGGATAAAAAAGGCCAGGATCAAGCAAAAAATCGGTTCTGCCGTACTGATCAAAGTTGCTTTGGCTGCGCCAATCTTTTGCACCCCTTTGAGGAAAAACAAAATAGCCAGAAGCGTACTCATGATTGCCATCACTAAAGTTATAATTATTTGCGTCCCGTTTAAGTAGGGAATCAGCGTCAAGTCGCGGGGAAAAACTGGAATCAGGAGCAAAACGGCCAGCAAAGAAATAGTTGCCGTAATGGACAAAGGTTCATAAACCGCGCAGGTCTTTTGACCCATCAGGCTGTAGCCGGTATAGCAGCAACAAGCTAGTAGCGCAAAGATGATACCCTGAACCGATAAATCCGATTGCCCTCCCCCGAACAGGCCCGATATCAGCGAAATCCCGAGCATCGCCAAGGCTAATCCTAAGAGCATCCGGGGGGTAAGTTTCTCCTTAAAAAACCAGACGCTAAGCAGCGCCACCAGTACGGGATGCGCAAAAAGAATCACGGTAGCTATACCGGCTGACAGAGTGGTTAAGGCCAGGAAAAAAAACAAACCGGAGCCCGTAAGAAACGCTCCCTGAATCAGCACCGGCAAAGACAAGGACAGTAATTGGCCCTGCCGCACTAATTTAATAAAGACGCTCAGCAGAACAAAAGAAAAAATATACCGCAGCAAAAGCGTAGTGCCCGTTCCCAGCCCATTAGCATAGGCTAATTTCCCCAAAATCGCCAGGGTTGAGTACATTAAAGCCGAAAATAGAATGTAGACAGTGCCCTGCAAATTATCCGAATAATTTCTAAACATAAAAATCCGCTTACTCCGTTTGTATTTTTATCGCCGTATCGAGCAGTTCCTTCAACCGATTCAAAAACTCCGCTGAATTATTTAGGATATTGCGGTCCAGGCTGATGGTGGCCATGCCGTCCTCAAAAGTCAGAACCTGATAACCCTGGGCCGTTAAGCTTTGCCGCGCACGCTCCTCCATAGCTTTAATGGACTCCGGGGTCTTTTGCTCATGGTAGTAAATCGCCTGCACCACAAAATCACAGTAGATGGATTCCGCATTAAGCGGCAGCTGGTCGCCATAATACTCGTACAGCCCCAATAGCTCCTTATCCCGATAACGGATGGGTATATTAATGAAAGGGAAAATCTGCCCTCTCACGTATGAGTTCATCAGCGTAGTCGCCGGCGGGGAACTGCAGGTTTTAAGGTCGGCATTGCCGTAACTTCTGAGAAAACTTTTTACCAGGTTAAAGATTTCAGTCACCCAGGCTTCCCGCTGACGGATACTGCGTCCGCCAAATCCTAATGACATAGCGTCCATTAAGCCTCCTCCTCAATCCCTTAAACTTAATTCTTGAGAACCTTACTTAAGAAAGATTGGGTTCGCGCATTATGCGGATTATCAAAAATTTGGGTCGGGGTTCCTTCTTCCATGATAATGCCCTCATCCATAAAGAGCACCCGGTGCCCGACTTCCCGGGCAAAGCCCATTTCATGGGTAACTACCACCATGGTCATTCCTTCATGCGCCAGGTCTCTCATTACCTCCAGCACCTCTCCCACCATCTCCGGGTCTAAAGAGGAGGTCGGCTCATCAAAAAGCATTACTTTAGGCTGCATTGCCAAAGCGCGGGCAATGGCCACCCGCTGTTTTTGGCCGCCGGATAACTG
>CAYXHK010000129.1:0-6759 GCA_964464665.1 uncultured Syntrophomonadaceae bacterium | reverse complement strand
GAGGACCGCATGCGCCGCACCATTATTCGGATCTCGCATGAGTTGATTGAACGCAATCGGGGAGTTAAGGATCTGGTGTTAGTCGGCATCAGGCGTCGGGGGGTGCCTTTGGCGGAACGTATTCACAGAGCAATCCTGGAGATTGAGGGAGATTCCGTGCCGATTGGGATTTTGGATATCACCCTTTATCGGGATGATCTGACGACGATCGGCCCGCAGCCAATGGTGCACCAAACCAAGATTCCGGTGAATATTACGGGCAAGACGATTGTGTTGGTGGACGATGTTTTGTATACTGGTCGAACCGTCCGCGCAGCGCTCGACGCGCTGATGGATCTGGGTAGACCCAAGAAGATCCTGCTGGCGGTGCTGATTGACCGGGGCCATCGCGAACTGCCGATCAGGGCTGATTTTGTCGGCCGCAACGTACCGACTTCCAAACGGGAAATCGTCCACGTTAAGCTTAAGGAGATTGATGGAGAAGATCAGGTCGTAATTGAAGAAAACATAGTCTATTTCAACAACCAGCCCAAAGGATAGCAGCGCAGCCAGATACCAGGACCTTGAAAATTCGTTCGGGAGACTGGCAAAGGATGGCGGGCTTTGGGCCTTGAAAGAATTGCCTCCTTGCCGGGAACCCGACTGGTAGGGAGTTTTTTATGGGTTGCAGCCGGCATTCAACTTATCGGAAAGGAAGGTCCGCCGTATGGGACTTAATCGCAAAGACTTATTAGGATTAAAGGATTTATCTGCTGAAGAAATCAAACTAATTTTGGAAACCGCTATTCCGATGAAGGACATTCTAGGGAGGGAGATCAAGAAGGTGCCTACCCTGCGGGGTAAGGTGGTCGCTACCCTGTTTTATGAACCGAGTACGCGGACGCGCACTTCTTTTGAACTGGCCGCGAAGTACATGGGCGCTGACACTATGAGTTTGGCCGTGGCCACCAGCAGTGTGCAAAAAGGGGAGAGTTTCCGGGATACAGCGGAAACGATTGAGGTGATGGGGGTGGATACCATCATTCTGCGGCATTCTGTATCCGGTTCGGCCGAGTACCTGGCGGGAATCGTCAAAGCCTCGGTAATCAACGGGGGCGATGGTACCCATGAACACCCGACCCAAGCTCTGCTGGATCTGTATACTATTCAGGAGAAACGTGGCCGCGACTGTTTTAACGGCCTGAAGGCGGTCATTATGGGCGATGTTTTGCACAGCCGGGTGGCGCGCTCCAACATCTGGGGACTCACCAAGCTGGGTGCCGAGGTTCGGCTGGTGGGACCGCCTACCTTGATGCCGCCAGAAATCGAAAAGCTGGGAGTCAAGGTTTTTTATAATTTAGAGGAAGCCTTAAACGGTGCAGACGTGATTAATGTTTTACGGCTGCAGCTGGAGCGGCAGCAAAAAGGCCTTTTCCCCTCAGTGCGGGAGTACCATAAGCTGTATGGTCTGACGCAGGAGAGATTGCGGCTGGCCAGCCGGGACGTGCTGGTTCTGCATCCCGGACCGATGAACCGGGGCGTGGAAATAGATCCCGAGGTTGCGGACGGGACACATTCCACCATTGTGGAACAGGTAGCAAACGGGGTGGCCGTGCGCATGGCCTTGTTGTATCTGCTGATGGGAGGGGGTTCTGCAGTTGAAGCTGTTAATTAGAAACGGACGGGTAATCGACCCGGGTCAGCAGTTAAATCAGCTGGCGGATATTTGGATCGACCAGGGGAAAATCGCGGCCATCACGCCGGCAGAGGCGGCCGCTGCGGCGCCGGATGGGATTTCGGCCGAAGTCACGGTAATTGAGGCTGCGGGGAAACTCGTCGTGCCCGGTCTGATTGATCTGCACGTGCATCTGCGGGAACCCGGTTTTGAACGCAAAGAAACGATTGCCACCGGTACCCGGGCAGCGGCCAGGGGTGGTTTTACGTCAGTTGCCTGTATGCCCAATACGCGGCCGGTAGCGGACAACCGAGCGGTGGTTGAATTTATCCGCGAACAAGCGCGGGTGACCGGGGTGGTAAATGTTTATCCAATTGGTGCCATCACCAAGGTCTCCAAAGGAGAAGAACTGGCGGAAATGGCGGATTTGGCGGCCGGCGGGGCCGTGGCTTTTTCCGATGACGGTCGGCCGGTAATGAACGCTCAGGTGATGCGGCTGGCTTTGGAGTATGCCCGAATCGGCGACTGGCCGTTGATTGCCCATTGCGAAGATCTGCACCTTGCCGGTGAAGGGCAGATGCACGAAGGCTACTGGTCGATGCTGCTTGGCCTGCCGGGGATTCCCAGCAGCGCGGAAGAAGTGATGGTGGCCCGGGATATTCGGTTGGCGGAAATAACCGGTTCTCGGCTGCATATTGCGCATGTGAGTTCGGCCGGCACCGTAGAATTAATTCGGGCGGCTAAAAAACGCGGGGTAAAGGTCACGGCCGAGGTAACTCCGCACCACTTAACGCTTACTGATGAAATCGTGGCTAAATCGGGCTTCAGCACCAACACCAAGGTTAACCCTCCCCTGCGGACGGAGTCGGACCGACAGGCCCTGCTGGCTGGGCTTAAGGACGGCACCATTGAGGTCATCGCTACGGACCACGCTCCGCATACCTTGGAGGAGAAGGACCGTGAATACAACTTCGCCCCCTGCGGCATCTCCGGGCTGGAAACAGCGGTGCCTTTGGTTTGGACCGAGTTGATTGAGCAAAATGTCCTGGGAGTGGAGCAGCTGGTGGCTTGCCTGACGATCAATCCGGCCCGGATTCTCGGTCTGGCCAAAGGCAGTCTGGCGGTTGGGGCGGAAGCGGATCTGACGATTATTGACCCGGCATTAAGCCAAACCGTCCGGGTTGCTGAATTTGTGTCGCTGGGAAAAAATTCGCCTTTTGATGGTTTTAATCTAAAGGGCTGGCCGGTGGCGACCATTGTCGGCGGCCGGTTAGTGATGCAGGACGGCCGTCTTTTAGTTTGATAACCGGACTTAGGCCTGACGCCTGACGCCCGACTTGTGTCTGACATTCGGCCTCATGTTTGGGGCAGGGTTTGGGGATTTTCATTTACGAAAACGAAGCTCCGGTCTGAAAAAATAAATAGGAAAATCAGCTGCCTGGGGGGCAAGGGCAGCTGAACGCAAAAAAGGGCTGTTTATCCTAAATTAAAGTGCGGTTGGTCCCGCATAAAGCACAAAATTTAGTGAACACTCAAAAGAGGGTTGGCAAATCCTATACCATAAATTCAGAATAGGTTGATCGACTCGACCAAATAACGGATTGCTCCGCCTGGGGTCTTGATGCGGGCTTCGTCCCCGACCTTTTTCGTGAGCAGCGCCTTGCCCACCGGGGATAGAATCGAAACATCGTCATTTTCGAATTTATCCTGAAAGGGCGGAGTGATCCGGAGCGTAAAGGTTTCCTGCGTATCTAAGTCTCGAACCGTAATGCTGCTGCCCACTACAATCATGGGGAACTGTGGGTTCGCGTTTTCCGCTACCTGCACCTGTTGGAGCAAATTGTCTAACTGGGTGATATAATTGTCCAGCATTTCAATGGCCTCGGTGCGCTGAACAGATACTCCCGGGAAATAATTATCTATTAATTGCGTTTTCGTGTCTTCAATATTTACTAAATGCTGAATCAAGTTTTCATGGGTTTTTGCGGTTAAGGTGCAACACATGGCGAATCCTCCTTTTTGCCCTTAATTCGACCATTTAATGGTAAGTCTGATAAAAATGTTGAAGGCACTTTGCCCCAAGCAGGGCAAAACGCCTATTACAATATATATAGCATAAAAGTAAACCATTGTCAATGATGGCTGATGCTCCCATTTAATAGTATCGAATGTATTTAATGGGTTATAATCTGTTTAACGGTTATAAAAAAACAGATAGCGTTTAACAGATGGACAAATTATTCGTCTGAGGATTTATAGATAAAGTTATAGACAAATTAATCAACTGATGGTTTTTATAGATGAGATTATAGATAATTAAGAGATGGAAGGTAGATTTATATGTCGTTGCTTTGTTTAGCCAAGATCCTTTGCCACGAGGCCGTGGCTCCCGGGCATTACCGGCTGACTTTCGCGGCGCCAGAACTGGCCCAGGCCGCGGAGCCCGGGCAGTTTGTGCATGTACGCTGCGGGGATACCCTGGACCCGCTGCTTCGCCGTCCCCTCAGTTTACACGGAATTGACCGGACTGCGGGAACTTTGACCCTGCTCTACCGGGTTGTGGGTAAAGGCACAGAGTTGCTCAGCCGGCTGCCGGCTGGGGGGACTCTGGACGTTATGGGTCCACTAGGCCGCGGCTTTTATTTGCCGGAACCGGTGAGCGGAGAAACCGCTCGGCATAGCGATTGGAAGTCTGACGGAGGGCAGGCGGCGGAAAGGGCGGAAAGAAGTCGGCCGCCGGTTAACGAGGCTTTGGTGGTTGGCGGAGGACTGGGTGTGGCTCCGCTCCTGCCGTTAGTCGAGGCTCTGGTAAAGCGGGGGCTCCCGGTAACTGTAATTTTGGGGGCGCGCTCCGGGGACGGGCTGCTGGGGGTAGAAGAATTCGGCAAAACCGGGGCGAAGGTAGAACTGGCGACAGATGACGGCAGCCGAGGAATCCGGGGGAGCGCGGTTGATTTGTTAAAGCAGCGTCTGGAGCAGAAAGGATTTATAGCGCGGCCGCCTCAAGACGGAGCCGGCAGCGTTTACAATGAGACCGGCGTTTTAGCTGCGTCAGGCGTTATAAGCGAAACCAGCATTTTAGCGGAAGCGTCGGCCGGGGTCTGTGTTTATTCCTGCGGCCCGGTACCGATGCTGCGGGCGGTTTGGCGGCTTTGCGCCGATTATCAGGTGCCGCTGCAGGTATCGCTCGAAGAACGGATGGGCTGCGGCGTCGGGGCTTGTCTGGCTTGTGTCTGCCAGGTGAAGCTAGCGGCAAAATCGGCCGAGGCGAAGACGTTAGCCGAAGCACCGGGGATTGCAGCAGGAGTACCAGGGACCATAGCCAGAGTGCCGGGTGATGCGGTTGTAGGAGACTTGGTCAATGCGCAAGATGACAATAAATTAAAGACGAACCAGGTGGAGGTGGCGGGCCAAGCGGCTGAGCCGGGAGCGCCGCAATGGAAATACGCGCGCGTTTGCGTTGAGGGTCCGGTTTTCTGGGGAGAGGAGGTTGTTCTGGATGCCGAATAAAGAAACCAGCCTTGGAGAAAGTGCCGGCAATCGCGTTTTACGTAAAGATGACGCTGAAGCGGTTAATTTAGCCGTCAACATCGGCGGGATACATATGCGAAACCCGGTAACAACCGGCTCCGGCACCTTCGGTTTTGGCCCCGAATACGCCCCGTATGTCGACTTGCGCCAGTTGGGGGCAATTACGGTAAAAGGCACTACCCTTGAACCGCGCTTAGGCAACCCGGTGCCGCGGATGGCCGAGACCCCGGCCGGAATGCTTAATGCCATTGGCCTGCAAAACCCGGGTGTCGAGTCTTTCATTCAGGACTACCTGCCTTACCTGCGGACGATCGGCACCCCGGTCATCGTTAATATCGCGGGAAACACGGTGGAGGATTACGCCGAGGTAGCCCGCCGGCTGGATCAAGCCGAAGGGGTGGCCGGTCTGGAAGTAAATATCTCCTGTCCCAACGTCAAAAAAGGCGGACTGCAGTTTGGCACCGATCCGGCCATGGCCGGCGAAGTGATCCGGGCAGTCCGGGCTTCGACCACCCGGCCGGTGATTGCCAAGCTATCGCCGAACGTCACCAACATCGTCTTAATGGCCGAAAGCGTGGCGGAGGCCGGGGCGGATGCCTTGTCCCTTATCAATACCCTGTTGGGGATGACCATTGATGTCCAAACGCGCAAGCCGGTCTTAGCCAACGTGGTCGGCGGGCTCTCCGGGCCGGCCGTCAAACCGGTGGCCGTTCGCATGGTCTGGCAGGTGGCCCAGGCGGTAGACCTGCCCATTATCGGCATGGGCGGAATCATGAATGCCACGGATGCCTTGGAGTTTATCCTGGCCGGAGCAACCGGCGTGGCTGTCGGAACGGCCAACTTCAGCAATCCCCGGGCAACCATGGATGTGATTGACGGTTTGCGGGAATACTGCCGGGAAAATGGGGTTTCAGACATTAACGAATTAGTCGGCTGGGCCTCGAAAAAGTAACGCGCATTATGCGCAAAGAGCGTTAAAAATAATGTGGCAATGCCCAAAATGCGGGCGGGAGTTTAAGAACTCCAATCAAGACCACTTTTGCGGCGAACCGGTAAAAACGATTGACGCATATATTGCCGAACAACCCGAGAGTGTTCAGCCGTTTCTGCATGAAGTGCGGAATACGCTCCGTGCCATACTCCCAGATGCGGAGGAGCGAATCGCTTGGCGGATGCCGACTTACTGGCAAAAGCACAACATTATCCATTTCGCGGCATTCAAAAAGCACATCGGGGTGTACCCCGGCCCTAAGGCAATCGAGAAATTCGCTGACCGGCTGGCGGAGTACAAGACAAGCAAAGGCGCTGTACAGTTTCCGTACAGTAAGCCGCTTCCGCTTAAGCTGATCGCAGAGATAGCGAAATAGAGCGATGCAACCGGGAATCACCCTTGATCAGGAGGACGGGAATGGCAAAACTCCGAAAGATGCTGAGTGACTGGGAGGCTCCGTATATTCAGGCGCTGGTGAAACTGATTGAAACGCAGAGTAAACCAACGCTGGTAAATTGGGCGGTTGATTATGCCGAGCGCGTCCTGCTGCCGCTGTGGAGCAAGGATTACCCGGATGACCCGC
>CAYXHK010000128.1:0-6779 GCA_964464665.1 uncultured Syntrophomonadaceae bacterium | reverse complement strand
GGTCTGATTCCGAAAAAGAGCCAGCCCATCATCGTCCAAATCGCCCAGATCGATTCCGTCAATAATTACCTGGCCGGCCGTAGGCCGGTCCAGCCCCCCCAGGATGTTTAAAAGGGTGCTTTTACCGGAACCGGAAGCGCCGATCAGCGCTGCAAACTCCCCCGCCCTAATCTCCAGGTCAATTCCAAAAAGCACTCGATTTTTAATCTCCAAACCAAAGTCTTTGATGACCCCGACAGTTTTTATCAAAGGCTCAGCCATTGCGGATCACCTCAATCGGATCGATTTGGGAAACCTTGCGGGCTGGTATAAACGCTGCCAAGGTGGCTGCCAAAATGGTGGTCCCAACAATTATCAGGACAGTTAAAGGCCTAAGCAGTAAATTATAGTCTTGATTGGCAAACCGGATAAAGGCTTTACTCATCACCAAGCCCAGTCCAAACCCAAATAAGGTACCCACACTGCCCAAGGCCATCCCCTGGATCATAAACACCCGGGCGACACTGCCCGTCCGAATCCCGATCGCTTTTAAGATCCCAATCTGCTTCGACTTCTGTACCGCACTGATGGCTAAAACCGAAGCTACCCCAAGGGTTACGGCTAACAGCACAAAAAATTGAATGGTATAACTGGAACTGCTTTGACTGCTTAAAGCCGAAAGCAGGGCCGCGTTGCTTTCCTGCCAGCTCTCCACCCGATAGCTGGGCAGACGGGTTCCCCATTCCCGGGCCAAGGTTTCCGCCGACAAAACATCATATACCTGCATCTCAAAGGAGCTGATGCGATCCCCCATGCCCAAGAGCGCGCCGGCCTGGCGCTGATCCACAATCAGCCACCGTTGATTAATGGCACTCGTCCCCAGATCAAAGACACCGTCAAGCATCACGGTCAGCGATTCCCGGCTGGAAAGCTCCAGCTGAATCGGATCCCCGGCAGTCACACCCAGATCCTCCGCCAAGTTTTTACCAATCAGAACCGCACCCTCCGGCGCATTCGGATTGCCCGCGATGATCGACTGGCTGATGGCATAAATGCCGTCAGCCTGCTCCAGATCCATGCCGCGCAGCAGAATCGCCCGACTGACTTGACCACGCCGAATCAAGCCCGAACCTTCCACTACCGGCAGCACAGTTTCAATTCGCTGATCCGCAGTCAAGGCCGCAGTCAGGTTTCGCCATTCCACAATCGGACGCGACGTCTTCTGGGTGGCGTCCAGCAATAAAACCGGTTTGTCATCCAGCGTTTGGGCTGCCTCTGCCGAAGCGTATTCCGCGTTACTGATAACGATGTGCGGAGACCGGCCAACGGTCTTTTGAATAAGATCCGCCTGCAAGCCGTCAATCAGCGCACTCAAAAAAACCATCACGGCTACTCCAAGGGCAATACCCAGGACAATCAGGAGCGTCTGGCCGCGATTCTCTTCCAGGAAACGCCGGGCTAAACTGATTTCAAACCGCCAACTACTGTTCTTCATTTATACTGCCCCCGGCTTTGGGGCTACCCGTTTATTTTCCTGCAACCCGGCCGGGCTTAAAACCAAGTCGCCGACTTCAAGCCCTTGGGTAATCACCACACCGTCCTTGGTCCTCAGGCCGATCTGCAGGGGGGTAAAAACAGCGCGGCCGTTTTTGGCCAGCCAAACGCCATTTTGACCCATTTCCACCGTTAAGAAACGGTCTGGCAGAATAATCGCCGCGGTCTGCGCCGGACCAAATAGCTGCACAGTAAGGAGCTGCCCCGGGTAGAGCGGAGGCGCTGCCTGGCTAAAGTCCAATTCCGCGGTAAAAGAGCCCTGTTCCGCATTCCCGCTCGGCTCCTTGTAGACCACCTGCGCCGGCCATTTAGTTGCCGCATCGTTGGTTATCCACGCCTCCGCCTTATTCCCTAAAGCCGCTAACTCTGCGTAACGCTGATCGGGTTGGATCTTTATCCTTAAGCCCTCCCCCGAGGCCAGCAAAGCGACCCTACCGCCAACTGACAGCAGTTCTCCGGGGAGAACGTATAAATCCAGCAATACCCCATCCGCCGATGCCAAAATCTGATACTGCTGAAGCTGCAGTTCTTTTTCCGCCAAATCCAACTGCCGCTGCCTAAGCTCCGATTGCAGAATGGCGATGCTAGAACCTTCCGGTGAAAAAGAATCCAGCGCAGCCCGGGCTGAGAGCGCCAGCTGCTGGGTCAGGTTTTGCTGACGTTCCGCCTGCTCCAGTTCTGCCTTACTCACCACTCCCGCTTCCGCCAAAACCTTAAGCCGGGCATATGCCTGTTCCGCCTCTTCTTGGGCCAAATCCGCCTGCACACTCTTGGCCCAAGCCTCTTCGCGGGTCACAGTACTGGCTTTTTGCAGCTGGGAATTGGCCAACTGTACGGCGGCGGCTGCCCGGTCTCTCTCCACCCGGGCTTGCGCATCATCGAGCTGCACCAACAACTGTCCTTTTTGTACCTTTTCCCCTTTTTCTACCGAGCAGTCCAGCACCTTACCCGAACTAGGGCTGGACAATAGGGTACTGCCTTTAGCGATAACTTCGCCGCTAAGGAGCAGCGAAGGCACATAGTCCTGTTTAACCACAGAATAAGCTGGTACCGGCACGGTTCTGAATGCCGACCACAAGACAAACAGCAAAAACAGTATGCCGGCTCCATAAATAGCCGCTTTGGGGGGTCGTATTTTTAAATTCATGGCACCCTCCTAGTTTTAGATCCGGGAAAACTTATGTATTCGCTTGTCATAATATCGCGAGAGTAGCTTATTTACAATCAAGATTATTCAACTGTACGGTTTGCATCAATGTTATAATAATTACAAAAAAACGTATAATTTAGCTAAGAACGAAAGTTGAGGTGCCAGCATGAAGGTATTACTGATAAACGGAAGTCCTAAGGCTAAAGGCTGTACTTTTACCGCTTTGAGCGAAGTGGCTCAAGGGTTGGAAAAAGAAAAGATCCAAACGGAAATTTTCCATGTGGGCAACAAACCAATCCGGGGCTGCATAGATTGCCGCAAGTGTGTTGAGGCGCAAAACGGACGGTGTTCCTTTAATGATGATCCGGTTAATGAGGCTTTGGAAAAAGCCCAGATTTGCCGACGGATTTATTTTTGGTTCCCCGGTGCATTATGCCGCTGCCTCCGGTTTGATAACTTCGTTCTTAGATCGGTTTTTCTTTGCCGGCAGCAAAGATTTTACCTATAAACCAGGCGCGGCAGTGGTCAGCTGTCGGCGCGGCGGCGCAGCCACGGCCTTAGATCAATTGAACAAGTACTTCACAATCGCCGGGATGCCGATTGTCTCCTCCCAGTATTGGAACATGGTGCATGGAAACACGCCCGAGGAAGTAAAACAAGACCTGGAAGGGATGCAAACGATGCGCACTCTCGGCCGAAACATGGCTTGGCTTTTAAAATCCATCCAAGCAGGTAAAGACGCAGGAATCCCCCTGCCCGTCCAGGAACCAAAGGTTAGGACTAATTTTATCCGTTAATTTTTTATCCGTTAATTCCGACAAGCCGAAGCCCGATTAACGTCCCAGTTTTTGAGCCGAAAAATCACAAAGGTATTATAGAAATCCTGAATCGGGCCTCGTTCTCTCCCCATATTAATTCACTATATTTATTCGCGTTCAACAATCCATTTTCCTCTTAAGCGCTGACTCACCTTAAAACTGCACAATGTAAGATAATAAAAATATTTTCTACTTTTTCTGACTTATATTCCTAATTTCTCTTTTTATGATATAATAATTTAAAAATATTCAAAAAATTTGCGGTTTCAAAAAACAATTACTTAATTTATCACCGCGACTATTCTTTGGAATAAAAAAAGGTTAACTCATCGGACCGGGATTAGCTTTACATAGCGATCAAAAGCGGGAGGTGGAATCGTTAAATCGGATTTGGAAATTGGACTCTGGGATTTTTATTCATCTGAGATTGTTGCTCAATAGAAGATTTGGTTTGAATTAGATGTTGGATAATTGTAACCCAAGACCGGGAAAGCCAAACATTAAAAGGAGGATTTAATATATGGCTAAACTTAGTATGATTAAAGGAATTGGGGAAGCTTATGAAATTAAATTAAAAGAAGCCGGGATCAATTCAGTAGAGTTGCTGTTGGAAGCCAGCGAGCTGAAAAAAAAGCGAAACGAATTAGCAAAGAAAATCGGGATTACGGAAAAGCTTGTTTTAAAGTGGGCTAATCACGCTGACTTAATCAGGATTAAAGGAATTGGCGGCGATTACGCTGACCTTTTAGAAGCCGCAGGGGTTGATACCGTACCGGAATTAGCCAAACGCAAACCAGATAACCTTCTGGCCAAAATGCTGGAAGTAAACGAAGCCCAAAAAATCGTCAAAAAAATACCCACCCAAAAACAGGTTGAAGACTGGGTGAAACAGGCGGGAGAACTGCCTCGGGCCTTAAAATACTAATTGCAAAAAAGCAAGCGCTCCTTGCATTAAGATAATATTCTGACTAAAGAGTTAACTAAAAACCAAGGGTAACAAAGGTATTAACCTGAAAATATTTGCTGTGTCCTCCACTTGATCCTCCATTTTGGTCTAGAAGCGACCGACTGGAGGATTTTATTATGCGGTTTTTTTTATAATTGAATATGTGGTACTATTTCAATTAAAGCACCCGCCGATCAAGGAAAAAAGCCTGAGCCCCTGGCACACGAACAGCCATTAGACAGAGGGAAACATCGTACAGAGGGAGTATTGTCAAAAACATGAGTGAACTAGCCCGTTTTAAAAAAAGAAAAAAGCGAACCCCCGGCACGGTCAGAGTCATTATCGTCTTTTTGGCTTTGTTGGCTCAGGTTTTTCTGCTGGCCTATTTCGTTAATTTACTCCAGCGCCAAACTGTTTTTCTCTATTTCGTACTGGAAATAACCGGCGCAGCAGTGGTTATAGTTTTGATCTCCAGAAAACGCAACGCCGCTTATACCATTGTTTGGTTAATAGTCATGATGGCTCTGCCGGTTTTTGGTTATTTACTTTTCCTCTTATGGGGTACGACCGGGCTATCCCACCGGAGCAGCCTCCGCATTCAGGACAGCTTTAACTACGGCAAATCTTTTTTGAAGCAGGACCCTCGGGCATATTCAGCTTTTCTGGCTGACCATCCGGTTCGCAAGCGGATTGGTACTTACTTGCAAAACGAGGGTTTTCCGATTTTCCAAAACACCGTATGCACCTACTACCCCTTGGGAGAACTGCAGTTTAAACAAATGATCGCCGATTTGGAACAAGCGCAGCGGTTTATTTTTTTAAGTTACTTCATAGTTGCGGAAGGAAAGCTTTGGGACCGAATCCACGCCATTCTGCTCCAAAAGGTAAAACAGGGCGTAGAAGTGCGCGTCATGTTTGACGATTTGGGGAGCATTACCAAGATTTCGGATACATTGAGCCGGGAGTTGCAGAGCGAGGGGATTCAGGCGCTTCATTTTAATCCGATTGACAAGAATATCTTCCGTCTCCTGATAAACTATCGCAACCATCAGAAAATCACCATTATCGATGGCAATCTCGGCTATACGGGCGGGGCTAATATCGCTGATGAATACGCCAACCTTAACCAGCGGCTGGGTCATTGGAAGGATACGGCCATCCGCTTGGAAGGCGAAGCCGTCTGGGGTCTGACGGTGACCTTTTTGCAAATGTGGGATTCCCAATATAACCATAAATCAGACTACTCGCAGTACATGCCTACCCAACAGCTGACTGGAAACGGATTTTACCAGCCTTTTTCCGATGGCCCGGTCAATAATCCGCAAAACCCGGCCGAAGAAATCTACCGCCAGATAATCGCGGAAGCGCGGCAATACGTTTATATTACCACCCCTTATTTAGTGATCGATAATTCAATGATGGATATGTTATGTATGGCGGCTAAAGGAGGAATTGACGTACGCATTGTTACCCCTAAAAAATGGGATCATTGGTACGTCCATATGGTAACTCAATCTAACTACAAAATGCTAATGGCGGCTGGGGTTAAAATCTATGAATACACGCCTGGATTCATGCATTCTAAGATGATCCTGAGTGATGACGACCATGCGGTTATCGGCACGATCAACATGGATTACCGCAGTTTTTACCTGCATTTTGAAAACGCGGTATGGATATGCGGCTCTGCGGTTCTCCCGAAGGTAAAACAAGATTTTCAGGAGGTTTTCGCCGTTAGCCAGGAAATAAATTTTGTGGAATGGAAACACCGGCCCTACCGTTTAAGAGCAGCCCAAAATGTTTTGCGGGTTTTTGCCCCGCTTTTCTAAGGAGAATCATTTTAAATCAGAAAATAATCTTACCATGTGATGACATTTGATTTTTTGGAAGTAATCCGGTAAAATGCAATTATGCTCGAATTAATTGCAACTAAACTTAACTTAACAATAGCACCAGATACAAAAGCCGAGTATGAATCCTGTATTCGCGACCTGGCGCAGCATAAAACGATTGGGGCGCTTGATGATTTTGCGCACCACTACAATGTTTCGCGCTTAGAGCACTGTTTGCATGTGTCTTACTTGAGCTTCCTGACGTGCCGCAAATGGAACCTTGATTACCGCTCCGCAGCTCGGGGCGGACTTTTGCACGATTTTTATTTTTATAATTCTCGGACCACCAAGACAGAAAACGGTATTCACTGTTTCCGTCACCCCAACATTGCTCTGGAAAATGCCAGCAAATACTTTTCTCTAAATAAAATAGAAAAAGACATCATCGTAAAGCACATGTGGCCGATAACCATCAGACCGCCCAAATTCAAAGAATCTTA